>NZ_JBITUQ010000009.1:0-177794 GCF_044542515.1 Rhodococcus sp. NPDC078407
GTCAGAGATGCGATGATCGCCGCGATCCGGTCGATGCCGGACACGCTCAAACAGTCGGTGACCTGGGATCAAGGCATGGAAATGCGCCGGCACGCGGAGATCACGATGGCCACCGACATGGCTATCTACTTCTGCGACCCCCACAGTCCCTGGCAACGTGGCACGAACGAAAACACCAACGGGCTACTGCGGCAATACTTCAAGAAGGGCACAGACCTCTCCGCGCATACCGCAGAGCGGCTTCAAGCGGTCGCTGACGAACTCAACGACCGCCCCCGCCGAACGCTAGGCTGGAACTCACCAGCAAAAGTGATCAACGAGCTAGTTGTTGCAACGACCGCTTGAAACTGCCCAGACGGCTGCAGTGGTCCATTCACGCTGGTCGCAGGGCCGTCAGAACTCCTCGGACGCCGGCTGCTCGTCCGGATCGCCGCCCTTGATCGACCACAGGAGACCATCGAGCTCGTCGGGCTTGACGAGTACCTCGCGAGCCTTCGATCCCTCGCTCGGTCCGACGACTCCGCGGTTCTCCATGAGATCCATCAGCCGTCCTGCCTTGGCGAATCCGACGCGGAGCTTGCGCTGCAGCATCGACGTGGAGCCGAACTGACTGGTGACGACAAGCTCGACCGCCTGCAGCAGCACGTCGAGGTCGTCGCCGATATCGGGATCGACATCCTTCTTGTCCGAGACCTTCGCAGCGGTGACGGTGTCGTTGTACTCCGGCTCCGCCTGGTTCTTGGCGAAGTCGACGACGGCTGCGATTTCTTCGTCGGTGATGAACGCACCCTGCAGACGTGTCGGCTTGCCCGCGCCCATCGGCAGGAAGAGCGCATCGCCCATGCCGATCAGCTTCTCGGCACCGGGCTGGTCGAGGATGACGCGGGAGTCGGTCAACGACGACGTGGCGAACGCCAGACGCGACGGCACGTTCGTCTTGATCAGACCGGTGACGACGTCCACGGACGGTCGCTGGGTGGCGAGCACCAGGTGGATACCGGCGGCGCGCGCCTTCTGAGTGATGCGCACGATCGCTTCTTCGACGTCACGAGGAGCTGTCATCATCAGGTCGGCAAGCTCGTCGACGATGGCCAGGATGTAGGGGTACGGCCGGTAGACGCGCTCACTGCCCAGCGGTGCGGTGATCTCGCCGGACCGCACCTTCTTGTTGAAGTCGTCGATGTGCCGCACCTTGTTGATCTGCATGTCCTGGTAGCGCTGCTCCATCTCCTCGACGAGCCAGGCCAGGGCCGCGGCAGCTTTCTTCGGCTGCGTGATGATCGGTGTGATGAGGTGCGGAATACCCTCGTAGGGCGTCAACTCGACCATCTTGGGGTCGATCAGAATCATCCGCACCTCGTCGGGCGTCGCCCGGGCGAGAAGCGACACGAGCATCGAGTTGACGAAGCTCGACTTACCCGCGCCGGTGGATCCCGCCACCAACAGGTGGGGCATCTTCGCCAGGTTGGCGCTGACGAAATCGCCCTCGATGTCTTTGCCGAGGCCGATCACCAAGGGGTGGTGATCCTTGCGCGTCGACGGGGCGGTGAGCACATCCGCCAGGCGGACCATCTCACGGTCCGAGTTCGGCACCTCGATACCGACCGCGGACTTGCCGGGGATCGGGGCGAGCAGACGCACGTTGTCGGTCGCGACCGCGTAGGCGATGTTGCGGGCCAGCGCGGTGATCTTCTCGACCTTGACGCCCGGCCCGAGCTCCACCTCGTAGCGGGTGACCGTCGGTCCGCGAGTGAAGCCGGTGACCGCAGCGTCGATCTTGAACTGCTCGAGTACCTCGGAGATGGCCTCGATCATGGCGTCATTCGCCTGACTGCGGGTCTTCGGAGGGTCGCCGTCGATGAGCAACGACAACGACGGAAGCGTGTAATCCCCATCGACGACGCGATCGACGACGATCTTGTCGTCCTCGGCTGCCGGCTTCGGTTCGGCGGCCTTGACGATCGGCTTGGGCTTCGGCCGCGGGGGCGCGGACGGCTCGGGGGCAGGCGTGGAGGCAGCAGCCGCAGGCGCGATCACCTCGGTGGCAGTCTCCGGGGCCGGGGTCTTGCGCGTGCGGGGCGGCTTCGCGACCGGGATGTACTCCTCGGTCGGGTAGTTGTCGTACGGGTCCGCGCCGGCATGTACCGGATAGCCGTCGGCGTCGAAGTTGGAGTCGTAGTCGCCGTACCCCTCGTCGCCGAATTCGGATCCGAAGTCCGCCGGGTCGTAGTCCTCGTATTCGTCGCCGCGACTGTCGGTACCGAACAATGCCCGCAGTCGGTCCGGCACGTCACGCACCGTTGTCCCGGTCAGCAGGAGCACTCCGAACAGCCCGGCGAGCAGGAGCAACGGCACTGCGAGCCACACCGTCAGACCGTCGGCGATGGGCCCGCCCGCCACGTAGCCCACGAAGCCCGCGCCCTCGCAGCGGCCCGTCGCATCGGTCGGCGAGCCGGCGGCCATGTGCCACAGACCGAGAATGGGCAGGCCGAGCAGAATCGAGCCCAGGATCAGTCGCGGTCTGACGTCCGGGTGAGGCTCCGAACGCATCAACACGACGGCAATCGCTACCGCCAGTACGGGTGCGACGTAGCCGGCCTCGCCGATGACGGCACGGATGCCCACCTCGATCCATCGACCGACCGGGCCACCGGCACTGAACCACACGCTTGCGGCGACGACGACGCCGACGGCGATCAATCCGAGGGCGATTCCGTCCCGACGGTGGCCGTGCTCGATGTCGGCTGCCTTACCGACAGTCCTGGTCGTGGCTCCGACACCTCGCGCAGCCAACGACCACGTCGAGGCGATCCCACGACCGATCGCGTCTATCGCACCGCGAGACTTCTTCTTCGCCGGAAGTCGACGAGTAGCCGCACCTCGCGCAGGTCCCTTGCCACGCGACGACGCAGCCGCCCGGGTGTTCGCCGTGTTGCGCGGCGCGGTGGGCTTCTTCGGCGTCGTGACGGTTCGGGCCGTGCGGCCGGTACCGGATTTACGAGAGGTCCCGGACGCACGCGAGGAGCCGGACCCACTGGATCCGGCCCTCGTGGTGGAGGTGCTGGTCTTTCCTGCCATGCACCCAGGCTAGTCGCAACAGCCCCGTCGAAACCATCCGCAACACCAGTAACAGCGGACGGGATCTGCGTCAGAAGCTCAGATCGAGCGCTTTCACCGCAGCGATGTCGCTCGCCGAACCCTGGTACTCGACCTCCACCTGATCACGACCGAAGGCGTAGAGAAGCAGTTCGGACGGCTCCCCCACCACGGTGACACCGGTACCGGAACCGCCCTTGAACGTGGCCGTCCGACCGTCCGGCGTGCGGACGTGCACCGGAATCGGGGCGGACCGATGACCGGCCCGACCGATCAATCGAACCTGCGGCCACAGCCGCGTCTCCACAGCAGCCGGCAGCACTCTTCGCGTCCACTTCTCGGTCGCACGGCGCAGGTCCTCGTGGTGTACGAACATCTCACCGAGGTTGATCAGAGGATCCAACAGCGCGAACGGAGACCACATCGGCGGACCGGTGCGGACGTCGTCGACCACAGCCGCGAACGGTCGGTTCGCGACGGACCGTTGGACCCGCTCGGTGTATCCGGCCAGCGGCGACAGAAAGATGCCCGGCGACGCGTCGAGCCGTCGCTCGCGCACGACGAGGTGCGCGGCCAGATCGGCGGCACTCCAGTCACCGCACAGGGTCGGGGCGTCGGGACCCACGTCGAGGAGGGTACGAACAAGCTGGGAACGTTCATCCTGGGCAAGGCTCACCCGCTCCACGTTACGGCTACTCCGGATCGGCGGCATCCTGCCGGAGGCATCACCTCTGGGTCTGGGTAGCCTCGCAACAGTGCCGATCTCGGAAATTGTCGTCATTCTGCTCGCCGGCCTCGGTGCCGGTGCCATCAACGCCGTCGTCGGTTCCGGAACATTGATCACCTTTCCGACGCTGGTTGCGTTCGGCTATCCCCCGGTGGTGGCCACGATGTCCAACGCCATCGGATTGGTGGCGGGAAGCGTCTCGGGCACATGGGGGTATCGCCGAGAACTGCGCGGACAGTGGCATCGTCTGCGGTGGCAACTCCCCGCATCATTCGTCGGAGCACTCGGCGGAGCCTGGCTACTGCTGCACCTACCGGAGAAAGTGTTCGCCTCCGTGGTTCCGGTTCTGCTGATCGGCGCACTGATTCTCGTTGTCGCACAACCGAAGATTCAAGCCTGGGCCAAACGGCGGTCGGAGGCGGCGGGCAAGGCGGCGCACCATGTCGGCCGTGGCCGCATGGCTCTGGTCACCATCGGCACTCTGCTGGTCGGCATCTACGGCGGCTATTTCACTGCAGCGCAGGGAATACTGCTCATCGGCGTGATGGGAGCCCTGTTACCCGAGACGATGCAGCGAATGAACGCTGCCAAGAACTTGCTGTCGCTCGTTGTCAACATCGTTGCGGCAGTTGCTTTCACGATTTTCCGATTCGACGACATCAGCTGGCAGGCCGCGGGCCTGATCGCCATCGGGTCACTGATCGGCGGCGCGGTGGGCGCACGGTACGGCCGCCGGCTGTCGCCGGCGGCCCTACGCGCTGCCATCGTCGTCCTCGGCCTGATCGGCGTCTGGCGACTGCTCGTCTGATTTCTAGGACTGCCTGATCTCTAGGACTGCGGTTGCGGCTTGACCGCGATGATGGTCGGTACGATCATCGGCTTGCGGCGGTACTTGTCCGCAACCCACCTGCCCACGACGCGGCGCACGGCCTGCGCGATGCGGTGCGTATCGGACACGCCGTCGGAGGCCAGACGCTGCAACTCCGCCTCGACGAGTTGTCCGGCTTCCTTCAGCGCGGCCGGATCGTCGGAGAACCCGCGACCGGACACCTCGGGTGCGGTCACCGCACGGCCGGTGGCCGAATCGACAGCAACGCTGATCGCGATGAAGCCGCCCTCACCCAGTACCAGCCGATCGGATAGCGTCGAATCGCCGACGTCACCGACCGAGAGTCCGTCGACGTACACATGCCCCACGGGCACCTGTCCGACGATCTCGGCGAGACCGTCGACCATGTCGACCACCACGCCGTCCTCGGCCAGCACCACACGCTCCTCGGGTACACCCGTCGCCTTGGCCAGAGCCGCGTTGGCACGCAGGTGACGCCACTCGCCGTGCACCGGCATCGCATTGGTGGGCCGTACCGCGTTGTAGAGGTACAGCAGCTCACCCGCAGAGGCGTGGCCCGAGACGTGGACCTTCGCGTTCTGCTGCGTCACCACGGTTGCACCGCGCTTGGCGAGGCCGTTGACCACCGCGAACACGGAGTTCTCGTTGCCAGGGATGAGCGAGGATGCCAACACCACCAAATCGTTGGCTTTGACGTTGATCTGACGGTGCTCGCCGCGAGCCATTCGCGACAGCGCAGACAGGGGCTCGCCCTGTGAACCGGTGGAGATGAGCACCAACCGGTCGTCGGGAAGTGTTGCGGCCGTGTCGACATTGACCTCGAGGCCGTCGGGAACCCGCAGGTAGCCGAGGTCCTGAGCGATCTGCATGTTGCGGACCATCGACCTGCCGACGAATGCGACTCTGCGGTTGTACCGCTCGGCAACATCGATCACTTGCTGGATGCGGTGTACGTGACTTGCGAACGACGCCACGATGACGCGCTGCTTCGCCTTGCCGATGACGGTGTCGAGCACGCCGCCGATTTCGCGCTCGGGGGTGACGAAGCCGGGCACCTCGGCATTGGTGGAGTCCACCAGGAACAGGTCCACTCCCTCGTCGCCGAGACGCGAGAATCCGGCCAAGTCGGTCAGGCGGCCGTCGAGTGGCAGCTGATCGAGCTTGATGTCGCCGGTGTGCAGCACCAGACCGGCATCGGTCCTGATGGCAATGGCCAATGCATCGGGAATCGAGTGATTCACCGCGAAGTACTCGCAGTCGAACGGCCCGTGCTGAGTGTGCTGGCCCTCGATCACCTCGACAAGGTTCGGGCGCAGCCGGTGCTCACGGCACTTGGCCGCGACCAGAGCGAGGGTGAACTTGGATCCGACGACGGGCAGGTCGGGTCGCAGGCGGAGGAGAAACGGCACTGCACCGATGTGGTCCTCGTGACCGTGAGTCAGGACCACGGCTTCGACGTCGGCCATGCGGTTCTCGATGTGCCGGAAGTCGGGCAGGATCAGATCGACACCGGGCTGCTGGTCCTCGGGAAACAGCACACCGCAGTCGATGATCAGCATCTTGCCCTGATGCTCGAAGACGGTCATGTTGCGACCGATCTCCCCGATTCCGCCGAGTGCGACCACCCGCAGGCCCTTGAACGGGGCTTTGGGCGGACTGCCGAGCCGCTCGGTGGGGTCGAACTGACGGCGCGTGTCGGGACGTTGGGTGCGCGCCGAATTCTGCACCATCGGCTTGCCCTGCCGGGCTCCTGACGGTTTCCCCTGCGTGGGGGCCGGGCGCTCGGAGGGTGGTCCGGCATTTCGGGTTGCGCGTCCGCGCGATCTGTTCGGTCGTGTCATACAAGAACTCCTGCCGCCCGCAGCTCCGCTGCGAGCAATTCGATGTGGTCGATGCTCGGTGGCACCTGGGGAAGTCGTGGTTCGCCGACATCGAGTCCGATGAGGCGAAGGCCGGCCTTCGATGCGCTGACGCCGCCGAGGCGCGCGACCGAACGAATGACCGGAATGAGGCTGACATTGATGGCTTGTGCGCGTGCGATGTCGCCCATCATGAAGGCGGTGTGCAGCTCGCGGAGGCGAGCCGGGACGAGGTGGCCGATGACGCTGACGAAGCCGGTGGCACCGACCGAGAGCCAGGGCAGGTTCAGCGGGTCGTCGCCGGAGTAGAACTGCAATCCGGTCGACGCGATCAGTTCGGCGCCGGCGTTCAGATCTCCCTTGGCGTCCTTGACCGCCAGGATCCGAGGATGCTCGGCAAGTCGACGCAAGGTCTCGGTTTCGATCGGGACGACCGATCGCGGCGGAATGTCGTAGAGCATCACAGGAAGGTCGGTCGCGCTGGCGACCGCGGTGAAGTGAGCGTAGAGCCCGGCCTGGGGTGGCCGAGAGTAATACGGCGTCACCACCAGCAGGCCGTGCGCTCCGGCACGAGCAGCATCGCGGGCCAGTTCGACACTGTGCGCGGTGTCGTTGCTTCCGGCCCCGGCGATGATGCGAGCCCGATGACCCACAGCGGCGATCACCGCTCGCAACAGTTCGAGCTTCTCGTTCTCGGTGGTGGTCGGCGATTCGCCCGTCGTGCCGGCCAGCACCAGCCCGTCGTTGCCCTGCTCGACGAGGTGGTGCGCCAAGCGAACACCGGCATCGATATCCAACTTGCCGTCCGCCGTGAACGGGGTCACCATCGCGGTGAGCACCGTACCGAACACAGGCGCAACAGAAGAAGCGGTGTCACCGTAGGTCATGGCAGCAGATTACCCGGTGCTTTGCCCCCTCTCGCGCAGCGGGACTCCCCGCTGACACCCACGCCGGTGTACCCGATACCGGCTCGAACCGAACCTCGTCGCTACACCTCGGTCACGAACGGGCTGCGGGCCACTTCCGTACCGTCGGGCAACGTCGAGATCTCGAAATCACCGAACACGTCCGGAGCCGTTGCCACGAGCTTACGCAGACATTCCACGGCGACGCGGCGAATTTCGACGTCCGCATGCTCCGACGCGCGCATCGACACGAAGTGACGCCATGCGCGGTAGTTTCCGCTCACCACCACCCGTGTCTCGGTGGCATTCGGGAGCACCGACCGCGCCGCCTGCCGGGCCTGCTTCCCGCGTAACGCGGCATTGGTGACCGACTCCAACTTTCCCTCGAGGGCGCCGAGCAGTTCGGTATAGGCCGCGCGGCTCGCCTCCGTCGCGGACGCGAACAACGCCTCGAGCTCGGGATCCCCCTCGACGGCAGGCGGCAACACGACATTGGCGTCGTGCTCGGGAACGAAACGTTGCGAGAGCTGAGAGTAGGAGAAGTGCCGATGGCGAATCAGCTCGTGTGTGCACGACCGAGAGATACCGGTGATGTAGAAACTCACGCTCGCGTGCTCGAGCACCGACAGGTGCCCGACGTCGAGTAGATGACGCAGGTACGACGCGTTCGTGGCGGTCCGAGGATTGGGTTTGGACCAACTTTGGTAGCACGCGCGCCCGGCGAACTCGACCAAGGCCTGTCCGCCGTCGGCGTCGGTCTCCCATGGGATGTCGACAGGCGGGACGAACTCGGTTCGGGCAACGAGCTGCACGTTCAACGCGACTGTTCGGGGTGCCGCTCTACCCTCGATTTCTGATGACACCGCACAACACTAAGGGCGGTCGGCCGTTTTCGACGAAGCATGACGTCACACCGGGTTGTCATGCATGACGTCACCAGCGCAGCTTGACTGACGCCATTGTCGACGCCACACTGGCGTCATGGAACTGGACAAGTACACCGAGTCGTTGCGCACCGATCTGCTCGCGGCTGCGGCCCTGGGAGACGAGCACACCCGGCAGACGGCCGAGGCACTCGGCAAGACCGCGGAAGCGTCGGCCAGATTGATGTTGCTGACCGCGTTGTCGGATTTCGCGGCCGAGGTCTCGAACGAACTGGACGGTCATTCCGTCTCCGTCCGACTGGACGGCACGCAGGCGCATGTCGACGTTCGACACGACACCCCGATCGTGGACATGGGCGTCACCGACGCGCCCGAAGCCGAGGACTACCCCACGATGGACGACGTCTCCGGCGAAGTGCGTCGCGTGACGCTTCGACTGGTGGAGCAGATCAAGGAACGCGCCGAGGACGCCGCGAACAACCGCGGTGTATCTCTCAATTCATGGCTGTCGCAAGCTGTTCAGGGCGCACTGCGTGATCAGATGCGCAAGGACCGTGGCTGGAACTGAAAACGCCGGGGCCGCTACTTCCTCTCCCGCCACTCCCGCTCGAACGGCAACCGCCAGGCGTGTGGGGCGATGAGCTGATGAATTGCGTTGGGGCCCCATGATCCTGGCGCATACTGACGCACCGGAGGCGGATCGGCCAGCAACGGCTCCGACACCTGCCACAGACGTTCTATGCCCTCCGCGGTCGTGAAGAGCGTGTGGTCGCCGTACATGGCATCGAGGATCAGACGTTCGTAGGCTTCGAGCACGTCGCCGGCGCGTTCGGTTTCGTGGATGGCGAACTGCATGCTGAGTTTGTCCAGCCGCATCCCGGGACCGGGCCGCTTGCCGTAGAACGACAGCGACACCTTGGAGGCGTCCGCAAGGTCGAAGGTGAGGTGATCGGGGCCCTGGGCTCCCACTCCGGAGCCGGCGGGGAACATGCTCTTCGGCGGTTCCCGAAACGCTATGGAGATGATGCGTTGGCCTTCGGCGAGACGCTTACCGCTGCGGAGGTAGAACGGCACACCGGCCCAGCGCCAGTTGTCGATTTCGCATTTCAGTGCCACGAAGGTGTCGGTGTCGGAATCGGGCGCGACTCCTTCTTCCGATCGGTATCCCGTGTACTGGCCTCGCACAACGTTTTTCGGGTCCAGCGGAAGCATGGAACGAAATACCTTGTTCTTCTCCTCACCGATCGCGCGGGGTTCGAGCGCAGTCGGTGGTTCCATCGCCATGAAGGCCAGCACCTGGAACAGATGCGTGACGACCATGTCCTTGTACGCGCCGGTGGACTCGTAGAATCCTGCTCGACCGTCGAGGGCGAGCTTCTCCGGAATGTCGATCTGAACGTGATCGATGAAATTACGGTTCCAGATCGGCTCGAACAGCCCGTTCGCGAAGCGAAACGCCAAGATGTTCTGCGCCGGTTCCTTGCCGAGGAAGTGATCGATCCGAAAGATCTGGTCCTCGTCGAACGTCTCGTGCAGTCGGGCGTTCAACACGATTGCGCTGTCGAGGTCGGTACCGAAGGGCTTCTCCATGATGATCCGCGAACGCTTCACCAGATCGGCGGACGCCAGCGTATCGACCACGGCCAGAGCCGCTCTGGGGGGAACCGAGAGGTAGTGCAGTCTCTTGGCACTTCCGCCCAGGTCGATCTCGGCTTCGGCCACCGCTTCGCCCAGAGCTGCGGGCCCGGCCTTCTGAGACACGTACGTCAGCCGCGAGGCGAACTGCTGCCACTGCTCGTCGCCGACCTTACGGCTGGAGTACGTGTTGATCGATTCGCGCGCCAGAGCACGGAATTCGTCGGTGGACATCTCCTCGAGAGACGTCCCCACTACGCGAATATTGGGAGCGAGATCGGACAGTGCCAGGTGCATCATTCCGGACAGGAGTTTTCGTTTGGCCAGATCACCGGTTGCCCCGAACAGCACGACGACCTGGGGTGGAAGCTCGGAATCGGAATCTGTCCAACGCGAAGTCACGCTCCGATAGTGACACCGATCCGGGCCGAGTGCACGTCGACAGCACTCAGAGCAGCGAGGCGACCAGGTCACCCCGGTCCCCCACTACCACATGTTCGAGTTCGAGCCAGTCGGCCATGTCTCGAAGGACGGCCCGCAGTCGCGGAGCGATGTCGTGGGCGTTGCGGTCTCCCTCGACGTAGGCCGCGACGACATGCAGTTCGGATCGCGCGCGCACTGCCTTGAGATCGACGCGTGCCACCAATTGACCGTCGAGCAGGAACGGAAATACGTAGTACCCGTGAATTCGCTTGTGCTGCGGGGTGTAGATCTCGATGCGGTAGTGGAAGCCGAAGATCCGCTCCACCCGTGGCCGAAAGAAGATCATCGGATCGAACGGGCACAGCAGGGCCGCCGCGGTTGCGGTGCGCGGTGTTCTGGCGTCCCGGTGCAGATAGGCCGGTGCAGTCCATCCTCGAACGGCCACCTGCTCGAGCACGCCGTCCTCGACCAGATCGGCGATCGCTGCCTTGGATTGTTTCCGAGAGAGCCGGTAGTAGTCGCGGAGATCCGGCTCGGTACCGATACCCAATGCGCGAGAAGACTTCTCGATCAGCAACCGGACGGCATCCCGTTCGTCGACGTGTCTGCGCAGGACGGCTTCCGGAAGCACTCGTTCGCTGAGTTCGTACTGCCGAACGAATCCGGTCCGGGCCGGCACGCTCACCACCCCGGCGGCGAAGAGTTGCTCGCACACCACCTTGACGTCGCTGCGGTCCCACCAGGGTCCTTTGCGCCCGGGTTTGTCGACGTCGAGATGCTTCTCGATCTCACCCGCACTGGCAGCGCCGTGCTCGGCGATCACCGCCAGAACGTCGTCCGCCAGCGCCGGTTCGCGGTCGAGAATGCGTGCGGCACCGCCCCAACGCCCGTGTCGGTACAGCTCCATGCGCCACCGCATGAGCGGCCAATCCTCCACGGGCAGCAGCGCTGCTTCGTGCGCCCAGTATTCGACCAATCGGCGGGGGCGTCGGGCAGTGTCTGTCCACGCGGCATCGTCGACGATCTTGCGGTCGTAGACACCGACTCGACTGAACACCGGAGCGTACTGCGCACGCACCACCACCGAAACGGAGTCGATCTGCAACAACCCGGTGGTATCGATGGCAGCATGCACCGCGTTCGTGCTCGCCGGTCGCGAACGCGATCGAGTCGACGCCAGACCTTGGGCGGCCAAGGCGGTACGACGGGCCGCGGCGGCGCTCATGTCTTGCATCGGCCCACCCTGTCACGAGTCACCGACAGCCCGTCACGAGTCACCGAGACGGCATGTCAGGAGCTGAAGAGGTTCTTCGCTTTGAGAACCAGCTCGAACAGTCCGTAGGCGAACGGCACGGCAACCCACGCCCATGCGACAGCCATCGTGACCTGTCTCTGTGCGCCGCTCATGCCTTCGCTCCCGTGGTGACTGCAGAATCCGCGTGATCGGGTTCGTGGAATTTGGACGCCACCGGTTTGATGGCTTCGTTGGCCAGGAATCCGACGACCAACAATCCGATCATCACGTAGAAGGCCGGGAGGTATCTGCCGGTGGTGCCGGGCTCCCCGGCGTCGGCGATGGCGTTGACGATCAGCGGACCCAGAACACCGGCGACCGACCATGCGGTGAGCAGTCTTCCGTGGATAGCGCCCACCTGGTACGTGCCGAACAGATCCTTCAGATAGGCCGGGACGGTTGCGAATCCGGCACCGTAGAAGGACAGGATCAGCAGCGCAGACACCATGAACAGGATCTTGTTGGTGTTGGTGAACAACGCGATGTACAGGTAGAGCAACGCGCCGACGCCCAGATACAGGCGGTAGATGTTCTTGCGGCCCACCACATCGGAGACCGACGACCAGACGAACCGTCCGATCATGTTGGTCAGCGAGAGGAAGGCAACGAAACCGGCGGCCGCGGCGGCCAGAGCCTCCGGCGAGGTGGCGTCGGGAAAGAAGTCCTGATAGATGCCCGAGCCTCGCTCGAGGATCCCGATTCCGGCAGTGACGTTGAAACACAGCACAACCCACAACAGCCAGAACTGCGGAGTCTTGACAGCGTTGGCAGCCGAGACATTGTGCGAGGACACCATTGCGGACGCGGCGGGCGGGGTCCACCCGGCCGGGGTCCATCCTTCGGCGGGCACTCTGATCAATGCAACGCCCAACGCCATGAACACCGCGTATCCGACGCCCAGGGTGAGGAACGTCTTGGCGATCGAACCGTCGGTGAAGCCGCCGAAGTTCACCATCAGTTGGCTGGTGAGCGGTGACGCGATGAGGGCACCACCGCCGAAGCCCATGATGGCGATACCGGTGGCCATTCCCGGTCGGTCCGGGAACCACTTCATCAGTGTCGAGACGGGCGAGATGTACCCGATCCCGAGGCCGATACCGCCGACGAATCCGTAGCCGAAGATCACCAGCCAGAACTGCCCGAGCGCCATGCCGAGTGCGGAAATCAGAAGTCCGGATACGAAGAAGACCAGCGAGACGGCCATGGCCCACCGCGGACCGTTCTTCTCGACTCGGGTCCCGAAGATCGCGGCGGACAGGCCGAGCATCACGATGGCGAGCTGGAAGGGTATTGCGGTGACGGTGCCGCTGAGTCCGAGCGCGTCGGGCTGTGAGATCGCGTTCTTGAATACGCTCCATGCGTACGCAGAACCGATCGCCAGGTGAATCGACAGGGCCGCCGGGGGTATCAACCAGCGGCTCCACTCCGGTGTGGCAACAATTCTGGAGCGGTCGAGAATGGGGAGGGTCATCGAAATCCCTTGGTATCGAGAGCGGTACAAATATCGACTAACCCCTGCAGTCAAACACGAGGATCGCCTTGCCTGCTCACAATCGGATAGTTTCTGCACCGAACTCACCGATGTGCGCCGCGTAACCTGGAGAGTGTGGACATCGAACGGTGGCGTAGCAGATTGCCGGTGAAACGGGCCTCCGACGGCGAAGTGATCGGGTGGACGGTCGCGCTTAGTTCGGACGAGTCGAACCCGATCGACGAAGACGCCGAGGGATATGTGGTCGACGCCGTCAATCCTGCTGGAATCACCGTTGCGCAGGGCGTCCCGATCGAGGAGGCCATCGCATGCCTGGAAGATCGCGGCCTGGCATCGTTGTCCGCTCCGCACTGGACGAAGGCACCTCTACCACTGGAGTCCGAGACCGATCTGTTTGCACCGCAAGACGATTGGCCGTGGCGACGGGTGCTGATGACGCAACTCGACGACAACCGGGTGTGGATCAGGCCCGCGTACCCGAGTTGGCCGGAGCGTCTGCTCGAGATCGCACTACCGATCCCGGCCGACGACATACTGCGTCCGGACTCCCCCACGAATTCCGACTGAGTCGGTAGCGTCCCAGGACGGGCACGTATGCGTCAGTCGGACAGCCCCGCCGCGACGGTTCCGCCGAGCTCGTAGCAACTCTCGCGTGCAGCCTTACCGCCTTCCGCGAGGTGCACGGTGCCGAACACTTTCTCGAGTCCCCAACCCGACGCGATGGTCTCGATACCGCGCGCGGCACCCACCGTGTCGTTGTTGCCGTGAACCCATGCCGCGTAGGGCTTTCCGGCAACGGCGTCCAGGCACGGATAGTAGACGGTATCGAAGAAGTGCTTCAGCGCCCCGCTCATGTAGCCGAAATTGGCGGGTGTGCCGAAGAGAAAACCGTCGGCGCCGAGGACATCCGGAACGGTCGCACCCAGGGCGGGAATGCTCCTGACGTCCACACCGGTGATGTCAGGATCACGTGCGCCTGCGAGCACGGCCTCGAGCAATTCACGAGTGGCAGGGCTCGGGGTGTGATGTACCACCAGCAGCGTGCGGGCCATCCGCCTCAGCGCTCCGCTTGTTCCAGTGCCACTGCGCGTTTCATGGTCTCGCGGGCCCGTCCACGATCACCGGCGTAGTCGTAGGCACGAGCCAGGCGGTAGGAGTTGCGCCAGTTGTCCGGATCCTTCTCCCACTCCGCTTTGATCCGTTGGAACAGCTCGTCGGCGGCATCGCGTTCTATCCTTCCCGATGGCCTGAGCGGGAGGTCGTCGACGTCGAGTTCGAGGCCTTCCTCTCGAATGCGCGCTGCCAGCCGCTGATGGTCGAAACCTGCCTTCAGCGTCGCCCACACGATCCACAGACCGACGATCGGAAGGAGGATCACACCGATACCGAGAGCAGTACTGGCAATGCCGCCGTTCTGGATCAGCGTCACCCCGCGCTGTCCGAGCAAGAAGAAATAGAAGCCGAGGATCAGCACCATCACCGCAATGATGGCGACGACTTTGGTTGCCTTGTTCACAGCAGATCAGCTCACAGATCCAGGAGCGGGTCGAGGCCGATGGTCAGCCCCGGTCGAGTGGCGATCTCTCGAACTCCGAGCAGCACGCCTGGCGCGAAGGAGGTCCGGTCGAGCGAATCGTGGCGGATGCTCAGTGTCTCCCCCTGCGTCCCCAACAGCACCTCTTGATGCGCAACCAGTCCTGCGAGCCTGATCGAATGCACACGGACCCCGTCGACGTCCGCACCGCGCGCGCCGTCCAGTTCGGTCGTCGTCGCATCCGGGCTGGGCGCGGTGCCGGCGGCGG
This sequence comes from Rhodococcus sp. NPDC078407, assembly GCF_044542515.1. Taxonomy (NCBI): domain Bacteria; kingdom Bacillati; phylum Actinomycetota; class Actinomycetes; order Mycobacteriales; family Nocardiaceae; genus Rhodococcus; species Rhodococcus sp. NPDC078407. Next base: position 14,968 of record NZ_JBITUQ010000009.1, read on the forward strand.
CACGCGCTTCGGCGATCAATGCGGCGGTGTGATACGCCGTGCCCGACGGCGCGTCCGCCTTGTTGGGGTGATGCAGTTCGATGACCTCGACCGAGTCGAAGAATCGAGCGGCCTGCTGGGCGAACCGCATCGACAGCACCGCTCCGATGGCGAAGTTGGGGGCGATCAGCACTCCCGTGTCGGGAGAGCCGGCCAGCCATTCACGGACCTGTTCGAGCCGAGGCTCGTCGAACCCGGTCGTACCCACCACGGCATGGATGCCGTGCTCGATCAGAAACTGAAGATTGTCCATCACGACATCGGGGTGGGTGAAATCCACGACCACCTCGGCGTTCGCGTCGACGAAGTTCGCCAGCGGATCACCCTGGTCGACGCTCGCCACGAGCTCGAGATCGTCGGCTGCCTCGACGGCGGCGCAGATTGCCTGCCCGACCTTGCCGCGTGACCCCAGTACCCCTACTCGGACAGGTGCCGTTGCACTCACGTCGTACCCACACTCGTTTCGTCGTCTTGTCGCTTCTACCGACCTCAGAGCCTACTTCTCCGCGTTCCACCACGGCAGCTACGGTCGTCCGGTGACGTCCACCGTTCTGTTCGCCGACCACGTCGATCTGGTCCGCGGGGGTCGATACCTGCTCAGTGACGCGACGGTGAAGGTCCAGGCGGGCGAACACTGGGTGTTGCTCGGTGCCAACGGCGCGGGTAAATCCACCCTGCTCAGCTTGCTCGGCGCGCTCGTCCATCCCACGCACGGTTCCGTGCACGTTCTGGGCCATCGCCTCGGCCGAGTGGACATGCGCGAGCTGCGAACGCACATCGGTCACGTCGACCCACGCCTGAAGATCGAGGCTCCGCTGACGCTGCTGCAAGTGGTGCTGACCGGGCTCACCAATACTCCCGATCTGATTCCCCGATGGTCGGCCTCCGACAGCGAGATCGCACGCGCTCACCGGCTGATCGAATCCCTCGGCGTCGCCCATCGCACCGAGGCGTCCTGGCACACGCTGTCGCAGGGCGAGCGAGGCCGAGCGCTCATCGCGCGCGCTCTACTTCCCGACCCAGCTCTGCTGCTGCTCGACGAGCCTGCCACCGGGCTCGATCTCGCTGCCCGCGAACAACTTCTGAGCGCACTCGACTCGCTGCGTGCCGGACACCCCACCCTGGCCAGCATTCTGGTGACGCATCACCTCGAGGAAATCCCGACCTCGACCACCCATGCGCTGCTCATCCGTGACGGACGGGTGCAGGCACAGGGAGCCGTGGACGCGGTGCTGACCACCGACAACATCAGTGAGTGTTTCGACCATCCCATCGAGATCTCGAAGCAGCGCGGCCGATGGGTCGCCACGGCGTCCCACCGCTGACGGTCAGTCGAAGACGATGACCTGACGGATCGCGTTGCCGTCGGCCAATTCGTCCATGCCGCGGTTGATCTCGTCCAACGTGATTCTCGACGAGATCAGCTTCTCGACGGGAAGCCGCCCCTCACGCCACATCTGGGCGTAGGTCGGGATGTCGCGCGCCGGCACAGCGGAGCCCAGGTAGCTGCCGATGATCGTGCGGGCCTCCGCCACCAGACCCAGCGGTGAGATGGACGAGCGGGCGTCGGGTGAAGGAAGACCGACGGTGATGGTCTTGCCGCCGGGAGCGGTTGCCGCGACGGCAGTTTCGAAGGCTCGCGCATTTCCGGCCGCCTCGACGACGATATCGGCCTTGATGCCCTTCTCGGCGAGCTCGGCAGGTGAGTAGACCTGCGTTGCTCCGAGATCGGTTGCGGTGGAAAGCTTGTCGGCGACTCCGTCCACACCGATGACTTCACCCGCACCGATCGAGACCGCGGTGAGCACTGCAGCCATGCCGACGCCGCCGAGACCGACGACCATGACCGACTGTCCGGGTTTGGGCGTGCCGGCGTTGAGGATCGCCCCGCCGCCCGTCAGTACCGCGCAGCCCAGGACCGCCGCGATGTCGGCGGGAATGTCGTCGTCGACCGGAACCACGGACTTGCGGCTGACCACCGCGTGGGTGGCGAATCCGGAGACTCCGAGGTGATGCTTGACCTCCTCCCCGTCCCGGTGCAGCTTGATGCCCCCGCCGAGCAACGTACCGGCATTGTTGGACGCGCTACCCACGACACAGGGCATCTGGCCGTCGGTGGCGCACCCGGCGCACTCACCGCAGCGCGGCAGGAACGTCATGACGACGCGGGTGCCGACCTCGATGTCGTCGACACCCGGTCCAATTTCCTCGACTCGGCCGGCGGCCTCGTGGCCGAGCAGCATCGGGACGGGACGAACTCGATTGCCGTCGACCACCGACAGGTCCGAGTGGCACAGACCCGCGGCTTCGATTCTGATCAGCAGTTCTCCGTCCCCCGGCGAGCCGAGCTCGAGGTCGGAGACGGTGATGGGATGCGAGTCCGCGAAGGGACGTGATCGGCCGATTTCTTCGAGTACTGCGCCGCGAATCTTCATCCCGTCAGACTATGCGGCTCCGCCGCAGTGGTGTGGACGAGTGCCGCGGGGGGCACATAACCGCACCACTGCGCGCAGCGCACTACAGCGGCAGACGTGGCCTGAGCAGGTGGGCAACCAATGCAGTCCACCCCGTTTGGTGGGTGGCCCCGAGTCCCTCGCCGGTGTCCCCGTCGAAGTATTCGTTGAAAGTGGGGTGCGCACTCCACAGTGGATCGGAACTCGATTCGATCCGCTTACCGTCGGCAGGCCGCTTGCCGTCGACGGGACGGAACAGTCCGGCGAGACCGTTGTCGATCAAGTCGGCAGCATCGGTCAGGGTGCGGTGGTTACCCGAGCCGGTGGGAATCTCGATGGTGAACGAGTCGCCGTAGTACCGGCCGTACGCGCGCAACTTGTCGGCCAGCAATACGTTGACCGGGAACCACACCGGACCTCGCCAGTTGGAGTTTCCACCGAACATCCCGGTCCGCGACTCCCCCGGCTCGTATTCGATGGACAGGCTGCGGCCGTCCACGTCGAAGGTGACCGGTTCGCGGTACGAGGCCGAGAGCGACCGGATACCGAACTGCGACAGGAACTCCTCCGAATCGAACATGCGGGCCAGAATTCTCTTGAGCCGTTCGGGTTGGACGAGCGTGAGCAGCATTCGCACCTCGCCGCCCTCGCGCCGAGCCAGTAGCGGACTGACCATGTCCGGCCGTCGGTGCTGCACCCACCGCAGCCGAGCCGCGAGGTCCGGGCATTCTTCCTCGACCCACGGCGGTATCTCGGTGGCACCGAGGATGGGCAGCAGACCCACCATCGACCGAACCCGCATCGGGACGGCGCCGCCCCCGGGTTGAACCAGGACGTCGTAGAAGAACCCGTCTTCCTCGTGCCACAGCGAGATGTGCCGAGAACCGAACGAATTGACCGCCTTCGCGATCGAGAGAAAGTGCGAGAAGAATTTCGTTGCGACGTCGTCCCAGGCGCTGTCGTGCCGCGCGAGCTCCAGGGAGATCTTGAACATCTGCTGGCAGTAGAACGCCATCCAGCTCGTCGCATCGGACTGTTCCAGTCTGAATCCCGGTGGCAGCGGTGCGGATCGGTTGAACAGGCCGATGTTGTCCATACCGAGGAACCCGCCCTCGAAGATGTTCGAACCCTCGGAGTCCTTGCGATTGACCCACCATGCGAAATTGAGCAGCAACTTGGTGAACACCCGCACCAGGAATTCGCGGTCCCGGTAGCCGTCGATGCGATAGACGTGCCACGCTGCCCACGCGTGCACAGGTGGGTTGACGTCTCCGAACTCCCATTCGTACGCCGGGAGTTGGCCGTTGGGGTGCATGGCCCATTCCCGGCACATGAGGACCAACTGTTCCTTGGCGAAATCGGCGTCCACGTGCGCCAGTGGAATCGCGTGAAAGGCCAAGTCCCAGGCCGCGAACCAGGGGTACTCCCACTCGTCGGGCATCGAGATCACATCGGCCAACGCGAGATGCCGCCAATGCGCGTTACGACCGCCAGGATCCTGCCTGGCCTCGGGGGCCGGCGCCCCCACCTTGTCGCCTTCGATCCACTCCTCCACGTCGTACCGGTAGAGCTGCTTCGTCCACAACAGCCCGGCGTACGCGCGCCGCGCCACGTGCCGATCGGTGTCGGTGAGGTCCGCACCGATCACTGCGCCGTAGAATTCGTCCGCCTCCACCTGCCGATCGATGGTGACTGCGTCGAACCCCGTCCCGAACGTCTGCTCATCGGGCCGGTTGGGCGACAGGCGCAGTCTGACCGATTCGGTTGCGCCGGAGGCAATGTCGTCGAACCGATACCAGAATGCAGCCTTCGTTCCGGTCTGCTCGGGGTTGACCGCGTCGACGTCGCCGTCGACGACTCGGCGACCGATCCCGTCCTTGGGGTAGGCCGAGATGTTCTCCTGTCCCCATAAATCCTCGGCGTTGGTTTCGTTGTCGCAGAACAGAACCGAAGGCGAACCTTCGGCGCTCAAATAGTAACGCCCCAGAAATCCGTGGTCGGCGGCGATGGCCTCGAGTCCACCGGCCAGCAGGTCCGGTGGACCGAGCTGCGCCAGTGTTCCGCCGCGGTCGTCGCGTCCCCAGGACCAGGTGTTGCGCAGCCACAGGTGCGGCAGAAGATCGACCGAAGCCGCATCGGGGCCGTGGTTGGTGATGGAGATGGTGATGCAGATGTCGTCGGGTGAGGCCTTGGCGTAGGTCACCTGGACGTCGAAGAATCTGTTCTCGTCGAGGATGCCGGTGTCGGCCAATTCGTATTCGCGGTCGTCGCGACCGCGTCGAGCATTCTCTTCGCGCAGGTGCGCGTACGGATACTCCGCGTGCGGATAGCGGTAGAGCCATTGCATCCAACTGTGCGTCGGAGTGCCGTCTATCGCCCAGAAGTACTCCTTGACATCCTCACCGTGATTACCCTCCTCGTTGGCCAGACCGAACAGCCGTTCCTTGAGGATCGGGTCCTTGCGATTCCACAGCGCGAACGAGAAGTTGAGGAACCCGAAGCGGTCGCAGATTCCGCCGATGCCATCCTCACCCCAGCGATAGGCCCGCTTGTGCGCCTGATCGAAGGGAAACGACGTCCAGGCGTTGCCGTCTTCCGAGTAGTCCTCGCGCACCGTGCCCCATTGGCGTCCCGCCAGGTACGGGCCCCATTGACGCCACGGGCCGCTGACCCCCGGCGATTCCGCCAGCCGAGTGTGCTCGACGGTGGACGGGGTGGGAACGCTCACGGGATTGGTGGTCACGGCACACAGTCTGGTGGTTGGCGGTCAGCGGTGCACGCCGACATTGGCGGCCAGGTATCCCACTCGGCGCTGCACCGCGGCGATCTCTCGAACACCGTCGGTCAGCAGACTGCGCTCGAGGGGCGACAGATCTGCCATGATCAGTACGTCTCCAGGTCTGTGACCGGCGGTGATCTGCTCGATCTGATGCGACAGCCGCAGTCGTTGAAGGAGGGCGAACACCTCGGTGAGTGTCGCCACGTCACCGTCGGTGAGCATGCCGTTGCCCGAGGCCGCCGCGAGCCGTGCAGGGGTGGAAGCAGAAGCCATTCCGACCGAGAGCCCACCCCAACGGGCCAGGTTCACGATGGGAGTGAGCGCATGCGCCTTGAGGTCGAACGTGCCGCCGCGCCGAGCCAACACGTCGCGCAACGAGCGCAGCCGGGCCCTGCCTGCCAGCGCATTACGCAGTTGCAATCGCAACGCGTCGGGGTGATCGGCCAGCAGCCGGCGATAGGCGTCGGGAACGGTATCGAGAGCGCTCGGGCCCCCACCACCCTGCCGTCGATCATCAGCGACGACATGATGAGTCCGGAGTCACCAGCCGGAGTGACGTTTGCAGAACGTCCAGGACCTGCGCCTCGATCGCCGAAAGGGTTGCTGAGCCACTGAGCCGCAGCCCTCTCCCACTGACCGGCCGAGCGCGCGAACCGCGGTGAGCTCGCGACCGCGCCGTTGGTGTCCGGCGGTAGTCCAGCACCGTCGAGGGTCACGTGTACCCGCGCGGCCAGGTCCATCAGCGCTTCGTCGCGAGTTCTCGGCCTCGAGGTCGATCGGGCGCTCACATCCGGGTCGACGGTGGTGTCCGACCACGTCAGCGCACTGTCGACGTCGGAGGACGGCATGGCTTCTCGGCGCGCGACGCTGCCGAGAGTAATCCAAGCGAAGTTGTGTTGCGGCACTTCGGGCCGCGTGGACCATTCGATCTCGACGGCTCGGCGAACGAGACTGTCGACCACGACGGACAAGATCGCGCTGACCGCCATGGCGTCGGTCCCGGCCCGGAACAGCTCCGCCACCAATCCTGGTACCAGCTTTCCCGCGTCGGCGAGTTCGGTGGATGTCGTCGCCGATGCCACAGCGCGGCGCACCACACTTCGGCGGGTGGATGCGGCATGCAGATCCGCGTCCTCGACGACGCCGAGTACCTCACCGCGGGGCGACATCACCGGCATATGGCGCAGGCCTCGCTCGAGCATGTCCATCAGTACGGTGGCCGCCGAACGGTCCGCGGTCACCGTCTCGGCGGGCGACGTCATGACGTGCTCGATCGGGGTGTCGACACCGATGCCTGCGGCGACCACGCGCACTCGAAGGTCACGGTCGGTGAAGATTCCGTGCCGAGAACCTCGAAGCGGAACGAGGACGTACGAGCTGCCCTGTTCGGTCATGTGCCGAACTGCGTCTCGGACGGAGGTGCCGACCGACGTGAATACTGCTGGTGCCGAGAGTAGTTCGCCGACGGTGCGGCCACCGCTACCCTCGACCGCGACACTGCGAGGAGTAGCGGCCGAGGTGACGGCGTCGGCCAGGAACGCGAGACCGGTCGGCGTTGCGAACAGCGGTCGCACGAGCGCTCCCGGCACACGAAGTACCGTAGTGGGTTCTGTTGCCAGCGCTCGGAATTCGACTGTTCCGCCGGCGAGCAACGCCGAGAATCCGAACACACCGCCCGGCCCGATCGAGTCGATCGGGCCGTCTGCGGGTGAAGTATCTTCCGGGTGCACGATCACCACTCGACCGGTTCGCACCACCCATACCGTGTCTGCTGCGTCGGACTCCGGCGTCGCGCCCACGACCCAGGCACCGCCGGCGTAATCGAGCTCGACTGTTGCTGCGGCAATATCGGCCAGGACGACCGAGGACGCACCCTGGAACGGCGGATGCGCGCCGAGGAAGTCGGCAATCGCTGCACTATCCGCCACGGATCAAGTCGGCGCATTTCTCCGCCATGGTCATCACCGTGATGTTGGGATTGACATACGGCAGCTTGGGCATCGCCGACGCGTCGACGACGCGCAGTCGCGAGATCCCCTTGACGCGAAGATCGGGATCCAGCACGGCCATGGTGTCGTCCACCGACCCCATCCGGGCAGTGCCCGCCGGGTGATAGACCGTGTTGTGGGTTCTGTGCACGTAGTCGAGCAGGTCGTCATCGGTGACGGCGTCGGGACCTGGCGCGAGTTCGCGTTCGATCCATCCTGCGAGAGGGCCGTCGGCCGCGATCCGACGAGCCAACTTCAGACCGGCGAGCATCACCGCGTCGTCGTGGCCGTCGGGATCGGTGAAGTACCTCGGATCCACCTTGGCCCGATCCCGAAAGTCTCTGCTGCGCAAACGAACAGTGCCCCGCGAGCGCCCCTGCGTCACGTTCGGAGTCAAGCAGAATCCGTTGTCGGTCGTCGGGTAGCCCCAGCGGAGGGTGTTCATATCGAACGGCACGCTGCCGTAATGCATCATGATGTCCGGGTAGTTCAGCGAGTCGTCGCTCTGCGCGAACACGCCGATCTCCCACCACTGGGAGGAGGTGGTGACCATGGGCTTGCTCGCCTCCCAGAACACCAATCCTTCGACGTGGTCGTCGAGGTTCTCGCCCACCCCGGATGAGTCGACTCGCACCGTGATTCCCATCTCGTGCAGCTGATCCGCCGGCCCGATCCCGGAGAGCATCAACAACTTCGGAGTGTCGATGGCACCGGCGGTGACGATCACTTCGCGTCGCGCGGACACGGTGTCGTAACCGGTCAGGTCGGGGCGTTGGTACCGCACCCCCGTCGCGGTCAGCGACTCGTCGATCAGAATCTCGCTGATCCAGCAGTCGGTGCGCACCTCGAGGTTGGGCCGCGATCCGATGATCGGGTGCAGGTAGGCGTGGGACGTCGACATACGCGAGCCGTCTTCCCCCGCGTTGATCTGAAACCACCCCGCACCGTTGAGTATCGGCGTCCCGCGGTTGAATCCGACGGTGGGAAGCCCGATTCCGGCTGCCGATTCGAGGACCGCTGCACCACATGGATCGTTCGGTGGGACGTCGCGGATCCGCACCGGGCCGTCGTGCCCGCGGCCGGTGTCGTTGTTCTCCACGCGGGCAACGAAGGGAAGGATGTCCGACGCGCCCCACCCGGTCGCGCCCGCGGCCGCCCAATCGTCGAGAGTTTCCGCAGGCGGGTGAAAGGCGATACAGGAGTTGTGCGAGGAGCAGCCACCGAGCACTTTCGCCCGCGCATTGCGCATGAAGCTGTTGCCGCGCTCCTGCGGTTCGATGGGATAGTCCCAGTCGTAGCCGGAGTCGAGCAGATGCATCCATTCGGCCAGTTCGAGAATTGCCTTGTCGCCGACGTCGGTGGGACCTGCTTCGACGAGGCAGACACTGACGGAGGGGTCCTCACTCAGCCGCGCAGCGAGGACACACCCCGCCGTCCCGCCACCTGCGACGACGTAATCGAACTGGGCGTCTGTCACTGCACGCTCCTTCTAGTCGCCCGTGGAGGCATGTGATTTCAGAGTGCCGATCAGATTGCGTCCCTTGACTGCGTACCACAGCAGGCCTACGCCCAGGATGCCGCCGATGTAAACGAACGCACCGAACGTGTTGTACCAAGGGGTTCCGTACACGGCCTCGCGCGGCCAGGCGAGATTGATCGCCATCCCCGCACCCCACACCACTGCTGCGATGTTGACCGGCAGGCCGAACTTGCCCATCGTGAAGTATCCACCGGGTTTCAGATCCTCCGGCGGCCACTCGCCTTTGATTCTCTTGACCAACAGTGGTCCGGTGACCATCAGGTACGCGAGATAGATCATGATGATCGCGATCGAGGTGAGGACCGTGAAAATCTGCGGCTGACCGATGTTGACGACGAGAATGACGATGGCCAGCACGCCGATCGTCACCGCGGGCACCACCGGGGTCTGGGTCTTGGGATTCACCTTGGCCAGGCTCTCGCCGAAGGGCAACGCGTTGTCTCGCGCCATGGCGAACGTGAGCCGGATTGCCGCGGTGTGTACTGCCAATGAACAAACGAACACTGCAATGACGATGCAGATGAGGAATACGGTGCCCAGCGGGCCCCACATCACCGCTTCGACGATGGACTGCAGGCTCCCGTCGGGGCTGCCGAGGGAAGGATCGTTCAGGTCCGGCGCGGCCATGACGGCGAACACCAGGATGGCTCCGCCGATGACGAACGAGGCGAGGATGGCGCGAAAGATCGCCTTGGGGGCGGTGCGCCGAGGCTCGACGGTTTCCTCCCCGAGCGAGCTGGCGGTGTCGAATCCGTACATGACGTAACCCGACGCCAGCGACGCGACCAGGAAGGCACCGAGATAGCCGCCGCTCTCACCGGCACCGTAACCGTTCGAGGAAAAGAACACCTCGGGACCCCGAGTGATGTTGGCGGCGAGGAGAATCGCGATCAATACCGCCGCGATGAGCTCGATGAACACACCCGCACTGTTGATCATCGCCATCAGTCGAACGCCCAACGCGTTGATCGTGGTGGTGATGGCAATCAGAATCGCACCGAGCAGAACTGCATTGGCCGCGAAGTCCGTGGCACCCGAGCCGTCACCGATAATCTGAAACCCGCTCCAGATGCGCGGCAGGTTCAACTGCAGCGCCAGGGCCACCGCGGCCAGCGTCACGATCGAGGCCGTGAGCATCAACCAACCAGCAGACCACCCGACGATCCTGCGGCCCAACAGCTTCGCCCAGTTGTACACCGATCCCGCCACCGGATACTTCGCGGCCAACTCCATGAAGCACAGCGCCACGCAGAGCTGACCGACGAACACCGCAGGCCACGACCACAGGTACGCCGGCCCGGCAGTGCCGAAGCCGAAGTAGAACAGCTGAAAAGTGCCGGTCAGGATCGAAATGTAACTGACGCCTGCGGCGAAGCTGGCGAATTTGCCGAGACTGCGGTCGAGCGATTCCTTGTAGCCGAAATCGTCCATTCCGCTCGAGTTGTCGTTCAGTATTGCCATGCCTGTGGCCTTTCCCATCGCGGTCTATCGGGTACCGAACCACCCCGCCGCGGTAGGTGAGGTGTTGTGCCAAATATGCTTCGCTTCTTGATATTCGGACATACCGGACGGGCCGAGCTCGCGGCCGTTCCCGGACTGCTTGAAGCCGCCCCACTCTGCGGCCGCGGTGTACACGCCGAAGTCGTTGAGCCACACCGTGCCATGGCGAAGCCCACGCACCATTCTTTCGCCTCGCGCGGCGTCCGACGTCCGAACTCCCGCGGCGAGACCGTAATTCGTATCGTTGCCCAACAGGAGGGCTTCGGCCTCGGTGTCGAAACGCTCCACAGTGAGTATTGGCCCGAAAGTCTCCTCCTGCACGATATTCATGGACCGATGGCAGTGGTCGAAAATCGTCGGCAGGAAATAGCTGCCCTTGTCGAGTGCCGGATTGTCCGGTTTCGTTCCACCGATCACCAGCGTCGCACCCTCTTCGATGCCCCCAGCAACGAAGGCTTCGATCTTCTCCCGCTGCGCCTGCGACACCAGTGGACCGGTCTCGCTCGCCGGGTCCATCCCCGGCCCGATCACGATGGTCTTCGCGCGCTCGGCCACGGCAGCCACGAAACGGTCGGCGACCGACTCTTCGATGATGAGTCGAGTGCCGGCCGAACACACCTGACCCGAATGCAGAAAGACTCCGGTCAGGACGTTGTCGACCGAGTCGGCGAAGGCCCGATCGTCGGCCACCGCGTCGGCGAACACGATATGTGGATTCTTGCCACCGAGTTCGACGGCCACCTTGGTGACGTTCTCGGCCGCCGCGGCCAGGATGCGCCTACCCGTCGCCAGGCCGCCGGTGAAGGAGATGAAGTCGACGTCCCGATTCCTGGTGAGCGCGTCCCCGAGAGTCGCGCCGCTGCCCTGCAGCAGATTGACCACACCCGCCGGCACTCCGGCCTCTTCCACCAGCTTCGTGAACGCGATGGTGCTGAGCGGAGTCACCTCGCTCGGCTTGAGCACCATCGTGCAGCCGGCCGCCAAGGCGGGGGCGATCTTCCACGAGATCTGCAGCAGCGGATAGTTCCACGGTGCGATCATGACGCAGACGCCGATCGGCTCGTGCACCACGCGGCTGAGAATCTCGGGTCGGTCGACGTCGATCAGGCGATCTGCCTGCACCACCGCAAGATCGGCGTAGAAGCGGAAGACCGACGTCACGTCGTCGATGTCGATCTCACTCTCGTCGAACGTCTTTCCGGTATCGAGGGTCTCGATACGTGCGAGTTCGGCCTTGTCTCTCTGCAGCAGATCCGCGATGCGGTTCAGCAGGTCGCTTCGCTCACCCACCGTCACCGAGCGCCACGGACTGTCGTCGAAGGCCACCCGCGCCGCGGCCACTGCGCGCAGGGCGTCGTCCGGCGTGGCCTCGTCGACAACGGCAACCGTGCTGCCGTCCGCGGGATTCACGATATCTCGGGTTCCGCCGTCAGCGGATCCCTGCCATTGCCCGTCGACGAACAACGACGGCCGAAGTGAGGCCGGGTCGAATCCTGCGTCGGAGTCGGTCACTGAAACACCTTGCTTCCGGGTAGGGGCCTGATCGTGGGTCTACGGTATGCCTCCGCGGCCGGTGACTCCATCGATGTGTGCACAGATCGTGTCTGCATCCCCGCTGCGTCGACGATCGAGCCAGCGAAACGACCCATGCGGATGATTCGCACTACGGTGGGTTCATGACTATCGAGGATGCAGGCGGCAGGCGGACCGTGACGGCGGACGAGTTACTTCTGTTGGTGGGTGACCACTTGCTCATCGAAGAAGGGGTTGCGACCGGGTTCATCGAAAGCGCGGGTCAGGTTGCCGAAAACGTGGCGGTCACGGTGACCGATGGCGTCGACGGCACCACGACGACCGAGCGCGTGTTTCTTCCCGATGCCGAGGTGACCATCGAACCCGCCGATCGCGGACGCGCGCCCGTCACCCTGTGACGGTAGTGAAAGCCCAGCTCAGAACCACATCGATGTAACTCGAACAACTCTGCTCACACCAGTCACATTGGCACCGAACTGAGCTAGGGTGACGGAAACCCGCCACCGTTCGGAAGGACGTCAGTAGTGCGACAAGGCCGAGTACGTCCGAGCGTTCGCATTGCTGTCGTGGCCTGTGCCGCCGCACTCGCGGTCGGTGTCGGCCCTGTCACCGCGCTGGCCGAGCCCGAGGCGTCGGCTCCGGCAACTGTCTCGGAGTCGGCCCGTTCGGCCGACGTGGAGCAGTACAACGACGCGCAGGATGCTCTCGTGAAGGGACGCTACGACGCCGGTTTCGCCGCACTCGATGCGCTCGCAACCGCCGCCCCGGACGACGCCAATGTGGCAGCGCTGCAGGCGTTCTATGCCAACGCGACCGCCGATTCCGCCGCTCTGACGGAACACGGTGCTCGCCTGCGCGGCCTGTCCCCCACCCTCGGCGATGCCGTCGACCGAGCCATTGCCGCCATCGACGAGGCCGCCACGGAGACAATCGACTTCGCGCCGACCACCGACGGACCCCGGACCGCGATCGTGGTACTCGGCGTGGGACTGAACGGCGACGGTGCTATGACCCCCGAGTTGGTCGACCGGCTGGAATCGGCCGTTGCCGCAGCGGAGCGCTCCCCGGAATCTCCCATCATCGTCACCGGCGGGAATCCACAGAACGGCGTGACCGAGGCGGAGGCCATGAAGACATGGCTTGTCGACTCAGGAATCGCCGCCGACCGGATTCACTCCGAGTCCAGCGCGAATTCGACGGTGCAGAACGCTCAACGCGCCACCGCACTGGCAGCTGAGATCGGCGTCGACAATCTGGTGCTGGCCACGACGCCCAGCCACCTTCGACGGGCGATCTCCGATTTCGAGATCGCGGGTGCCGACGTCATCGGCGCTGCGACAGCAGATCCCGATGACCTTCCGGACCTTCCTGAGCTTGCTCCGACGGCGCGGCTGGGAATGACCGTGGATGCCACCAAGATCATCGGCATACCGCGCACCTACTGACGCATCCACCCACGCAACACCGACTCGGTACCGGCGTCGAACATCGCTCGACGGGTCTCGCCGTCGCCGTTCGTGGGCATGGCCAATTCCAGGGACACCAGGCCGTGCACGATCGCCCAGAAGGAATGGCTGATCAACTCGGCCGGTGCGCCGCTCATGGTGCCCGCCGCAACCGCTCTGGACACCACGTCCCGCAGGGGGTCCATGGCGGAGGCCGCGAGCTCGGCCTCCGCCGAGACATCGATCGAACCCAGCACTCCGCCGAACATCACCGCGTAGAGGTGCGGGTTGTGCAGTGCCCAGTCTCGATATGCGGCAGCGAGTTCGCGTAGGTCGACCTCAAAATCTCCGGTCACGGGAACACTGCGCTGCGCGTCGCCGAAACTCGCGAACGATGTTGCGAACAGTGCCACCAGTAGCTCTGCACGACCGCCGAACAACGAGTAGATCGCCGTGGTCGAGGTGTTCTGCGCGGCTGCGAGTTTGCGCAGAGACAACGAGTCGACGCCCTGGTGCGCAACGGTTTCCGCTGCGGCCTGGAGTAGCCGGGAGCGCAACTCGGCGTCGTGAATTCTGGGTCTTGCCACTTGCGAAACTTACCACAACGGTGTTTTATAACAGTGTCACGACATACCGACCCCGCCTTGAACCGGAAGGATCCCCATGTCCCCCATCATCGACGGCCGCCACACGGTCGAATCCGAACGAGACACCGTGACGGTCTTCCTCATCGGAATGCGCATCAACAATCCGGTGGCCGTTCGCTCCTGGCTACCCGCAGTGCAAGCGATGCCGCGGATGCTCAGCCATCTCGAGCAGGATCCCGCGTCCGGGCTGCTCGGATACCACTCGTGGTTGGGCCGCACCACCATGCTCGTCAGCTATTGGCGCAACGCCGAGGACCTGACGCGGTTCGCCTCCGATCCCGACGCACCCCACGCACCCGCCTGGCGCGCGTTCAATCGATCGGTGGCCGAAACCCGCCATGTGGGCGTATGGCACGAAACCTATACCGCGACAGCACAGAACAGTGAGGCGATCTACGTCAACATGCCTGCGTTCGGCCTTGCGAGATCCATCGGCGGAATCCCGGTCGGCACGGGCGCGCACACGTGGAAGCAGCGCATGAAGTCCGCGACGTAACTGCTCGACGGCTACAGAAAAGTTCCAGCACGTGCGGCAAGATCGAGGACGGGCTGCGGGAAGACGCCGAGAACCACGGTGACCACCACCGAAGCCCCGATCGCGCACGACACCGACGCAGTCGGACGCACGATCGTGGCAGTCCTCTCGCCCGGCTCGGTGAAGAACATCAGCACGATCACCCGCACGTAGAAGAACGCCGCTATGGCGCTGCACACCACCCCGACCACGACCAGGGCCGCTCCCCCGGCACCGGAGGCAGCGCTGAACACCGCGAACTTACCGATGAACCCACTGGTCAGCGGGATACCGGCAAACGAGAGCAGGAACAATCCGAACACCGCGGCCACCAACGGTGACCGACGACCGATCCCCGCCCACCGTTCCAGATCGCTCACCTCACCACGCTCGTCGCGCGCCAACCCGATGATCGCGAACCCCCCGAGAGTGCTGAAGGAATACGCCAAGAGATAGAACATCGTGGCCGACACACCTGAACTACCCACATCACCCGAATGACCCAGTGCCGTCACTCCGGTGAGGATGAACCCGGTGTGCGCCACGGACGAGTACGCCAGCATGCGTTTGACGTCGGTCTGCGTCACCGCAACAACCGAGCCGAGCACCATCGTCGCGATGGCGACGACCCACAGCATCGGTCGCCAACTCGATTCGAGACCGGGTAACGCCATCCCGAAGATGCGAAGAATGGCACCGAAGGCCGCGACCTTGGTCACCGTGGCCATCAGAGCCGTCACCGGCGTGGGGGCACCCTGGTAGACGTCGGGAATCCACGAATGAAACGGCACGGCACCGACTTTGAACAGCAAACCCACGGCCAGCAACGCGGTTCCGATCAGCGCGAGCGATCGGCCCTGACCGTCCACCGTGATGGCATCGGCGATGCCGTCCAATCGAACGGTTCCGGCGTAGCCGTACAGGAATGCGACCCCGAACAGGAAGAACGCGGACGAGAACGCGCCCAGCAGAAAGTATTTGAGCGCTGCTTCCTGTGAGAGCAACCGCCGTCGTCGAGCCAGCCCGCAGAGCAGATACAGCGGCAACGACAGCACTTCGAGCGCCACGAACATCGTCAGCAGATCCGTCGATGCCGGAAACAACAACATGCCCCCGATCGCGAACATCGCCAACGGAAACACCTCGGTCTGGGCAACGCCGGCGTCGATGGCTTCCTTCTCCGCCACACTCCCTGGGGTAGTGGATGCCTGCGGAGTGAACGAATCGATGCGACGCTCGGCTCCGGCACCGGTGATGGCCACGGTGCGCTCGGCCAGCAGGGCGATTGCCGGGATTGCCACCAGCACAATGGTTCCCTGCAGAAAGAGAGTCGGCCCGTCGATGGCCACAGCCCCGTTCATCGCAGAGGCCTCCGTACCGGCCAGGCCGAGAACAGCGGCGAGAGCCGCGACCAACCCGGCGAGCGCAATACCCAGGTGGGTCGCGCGACGTGCCCGCATCGGTACGAACGCTTCGACAAGTACCCCGAGAACCGCGACCCCGAATACGATCAGCATCGGCGATAGTAGGCCGTACTGCACCTCGGGCGTGGTCATCGCTGGCCTCCTGGACTGTCGACGATCGTGGATTGCACTGCCGGAGTGATGACATCGAGGGCCGGTTTCGGGTACACCCCGAACAGGAGCAGCAATGCGAGCAAAGGAACCACCACGGCCAATTCACGAGGAACGAGATCGGCGATCTTTTGGTCGCCCACCGGCGCAGGCCCCGTCATCACTCGCTGATACAGCCAGAGTATGTAGATCGCAGACAGAACCAGCGCGCCGGTCGCCACGATCGCTGCGACACCGTAACGACCGAATGTGCCGATCAGGACCAAGAATTCGCTGACGAACGGGGCCAGGCCGGGGAGTGAGAGCGTGGCCAGACCTGAAATCAGGAATGTCCCGGCGAGCACCGGCGCCACCTTCTGCACACCGCCGTAGTCGGCAATGGCTCGTGACCCTCGACGCGACACGAGGAAGCCAGCGATCAAGAACAATGCAGCAGTCGAGATTCCATGGTTGACCATATAGAGCGTGGCACCGGCCTGACTCTGACCGGTCATGGCGAAGATGCCGAGGATGATGAACCCGAAGTGCGAAATCGACGTGTATGCAATCAATCTCATCATGTCGGTCTGGCCGATCGCCAGAATCGCGCCGTAGACAATTCCGATCACCGCCAGCGTGACGATCCACGGGGCGAACGTCTGCGACGACCCAGGGAACAGTTCGAGACAGAACCGAAGCATCGCGAAGGTGCCGACTTTGTCCACCACCGACATCATCATGACCGCTGTCGCGGGAGTGGACTGCACGGCGGCGTCAGGAAGCCACGTATGGAACGGCCACAGTGGTGCCTTGATCGCGAACGCGAACATGAAGCCCAGGAACAGCGCGTTCAGTACCGCAGAATCCACCCCGAGCCCGCCCGACGCCGCCGCATCCGCGGTCGCGCGGAGATCGAACGTGCCGCCGTCGAACGGCCCTTCCGGCCTGGCGGTGACAACGTACAACCCGATGACGGCAGCCAACATCACCAGGCCGCCGAACAGGTTGTACAACAAAAACTTCACCGCGGCGCGCGTTCGCTCGGTGCCGCCAAAACCACCGATGAGAAAGTACATCGGAATCAGCATTGCCTCGAAGAAGATGTAGAACAGCAACACGTCCAAGGCAAGGAACGAGACGATCACCATCGACTCGACCACCAGAATCAACGCCATGTAGGTGTGCGAGACCCGACGCGATCCGTAGTTCGCGACACGGCTGCCGTCGTGCCACCCCGCAACCAGTAGCAGCGGAGTCAGGACGGTGGTCAGCAACACCAGCACGAGGCCGATGCCGTCGAGTCCGAGTGTGTACCGCGCACCGAACGCTGCTATCCAGGAATGGTCTTCGACGAACTGGTAGCGATCGCCACCGGAATCGAACGACACCGCCAGCGCCGCGGACAGCACGAGCGTGCCCGCCGCGACACCCACTGCCACGGTCCGGGCGAGCGTCGGTCGACCGGCGGGAACGAAGGCGACGACGATCGCACCGATGACCGGAAGTACCCACAAGACCGTCAACCACGGCATCGTCACAGGACCACCACCATCAGTACGACGAGAACGGCTCCCGCGAACATCGCCAGCGCGTACGACCGTACGAATCCGGTCTGCAGTTGCCGGAAACGGTTCGACACGCCGCCGATCGATCTCCCCACCCCGTTCACGACTGCGTCGACACCGGCACTGTCGGCGTACACCATTGCGCGCGTGAGTTTTTGACCGGGACGCATGAAGGTTGCCTCGTTGACGGCATCTCCGTACAGGTCGGCCCGGGCGGCCCGGGTGAGCACGGATACCTTCTCGGGCGGTGTCGTGGAAACCTCCTGAGCGATGTACTTCCGGTACGCGACTCCCGCGCCGACGGCCACCACTCCCATCACCGCGACAGTGACGACCCAGGCCGGTATCGCATGCTCCTCATGGGCCGATCCCACCACCGGTTCCAGCCACGTCTCGAGCCGTCCACCCACCACGAGAAACGCCCCCGAGGCAACCGAACCGACGGCCAGGAGGATCATCGGAGTCGTCATCGTCGCCGACGCCTCGTGCGGATGTGCCTGCGCTGCCCACCGTTTCGGCCCGAAGAACGTCATCAGCATCACCCGAGTCATGTAGAAGGCGGTCAGGCCGGCACCGAGCAATGTCACGCTGCCGAGAATCGGACCTGCCACATTCCCGGCCGCGAACGCAACCTCGATGATCGGATCCTTGGCAAAGAACCCGGAGAACGGCGGTACCCCGATGATGGCGAGGTAGCCCAGACCGAACGTGACGAACGTGATCGGCATAGCGGCACGGAGCCCGCCGAACTTTCGCATGTCGGTCTCGTCGTTCATCGCATGCATCACCGAGCCGGCCCCCAGGAACAGGCCGGCCTTGAAGAAGCCGTGCGAGAGCAACAACACGATGGCGTAGGCGTAGCCGGACGGGCCGAGGCCGGCCGCGAGCACCATGTACCCGATCTGGCTCATCGTCGAGGCCGCGAGCGCCTTCTTGATGTCGTCCTTTGCGCAGCCGATCACGGCACCGAACAGCAGCGTGACCGCACCTACGGTGACGGTGGCTGCGCGGGCCGCCGGCGACGCCTCGAAGACCGGTCCGGAGCGCACGATGAGGTACACCCCGGCGGTGACCATCGTCGCCGCATGGATCAGTGCCGATACCGGAGTCGGGCCCTCCATGGCGTCGCCGAGCCACGACTGCAGCGGTACCTGCGCCGACTTTCCACACGCCGCCAGCAGCAACATCAGCGCCATCGCGGTGGCCACCGATTCGCTCGAGCTTCCGATGCCGTCGAACACCACGTCGTACTGCACCGACCCGAAATTCACGAACATGATCATCAACGCAATGGCCAGACCGATATCACCGACACGGTTGACCACGAATGCTTTTCGGGCAGCCGAGGCGGCAGACGGCTTGTGCTGCCAGAACCCGATCAGCAAGTACGACGCGAGGCCGACGCCCTCCCATCCCAGATAGAGTCCGAGGAAGTTGTCGGCCAGTACCAGCAGCAGCATGGCAGCCAGGAACAGGTTGAGATACGCGAAGAAGCGGCGGCGCTCCGCGTCGTGACTCATGTACCCGATGGAGTACACGTGGATTAGTGACCCGACTCCGGTGATCAGCAGGACGAAGCAGATCGACAGTTGATCTGCGCGCAAACCGAAATCGACCTGGAGTTCGTCGACGGGAATCCAGCGGAACAACGTCTGAGTGATGGTCCTGTTCGATTCGTCCCGTGCGAGCATCGATGTGAACACCAGCGCCGCAACCACGAACGACGCCACCGCTGCAGCCGTTGCTGCCAGGTGCCCCCAAGAGTTGGAACGCCTGCCACCGAGCAGCAGGACCGCTGCGCCGAGCGCCGGCAGCGCCGGGAGAATCCACAGGATCGACATCGTTTCCATGCCCCCGTCAGTTCTTCATCAGTGAGTTCTCGTCCATCGAGATCGAGCGACGAGAACGGAAGATGGCCATGATGATTGCCAGACCCACCACCACCTCGGCAGCCGCGACCACCATGGTGAAGAACGCGAACAGTTGCCCGTCGAGATTGCCGTGCATGCGGGAGAACGTGACGAACGCGAGATTGACTGCGTTGAGCATCAATTCGATGCACATGAACACGATGATGGCGTTGCGCCTGACGATGACACCGGCCGCGCCGATCGTGAACAGCAGAACGGACAGGTAGAGGTAGTTCTCGGGATTCATCGCTCGTCACCCCCGTCCACCTTGTACTGAGTCCGTTGATCGGCGAACATGGCGTTGACGGACGACTCGGATTCGGTTCCGTCGGGCAACAGTGCGCGGCGATCGACGCCGTTGTGTCGGGCGAACACACCGGGACTCGGTAGCGGCGTCACCGTGGAACCGTCGCGGAATCGGTCCTGCGACATCTCCCGCTGGCCTTTCACCGGACCCAGCACCTCCCGGTGCGCCAGGATCATCGCCCCGATGGTGGCAGTGATCAACAGCGCTCCAGTCAGCTCGAAGGCCCACACGTACTCGACGAAGATCAGCTCGGCCAGGCCCTCGACGTTGCCGGTGGCGTTGGCCACCTCCAACCCGGTGAAGTCGAGCCGACCGGCATTTGCCGCTTCGCGCAGCAGTACCCCGATGATCAGCAGTCCGAATCCGATTCCGATGACGACGGCCGCGATGCGGTGTCCACGCAGGGTTTCGGTCAGCGACTCCGACGTGTCGACTCCAACGAGCATCAGCACGAAAAGGAACAGCATCATGACTGCTCCGGTGTAGACGACGATCTGTACGACACCGAGGAACAGCGCCCCCTGCGCCATGTAGAAGGTCGCGAGCACCACCATCGTGGCGGCCAGGAACAGCGCGGAGTAGACAGCTTTGGTGCTCACCACCACACCCAGAGCTCCGAGGACGGCCACGACACCCAGGGTCCAGAATTGCACGGCCTCACCGGTGGATGTCGCGTCGAGGGCGAGCTGCACGGTGGCCGTCATGTCACCGGACCTGCCTCTGTTTCGGCCTGGCTCGCAGCGGCGGTAACGGCGCCCCGGTAGTAGTCCTCGGCCGAGCATCCCGCTGCCATCGCATGCGGCGGTGGCTGCATCTCGGGTTGGAGCGGTGCCAGCAGTTCGTCCTTCTCGTAGATCAGATCGGCTCTGTTGTCACCGGCGAGCTCGTACTCGTTGGTCATGGTCAGAGCCCTCGTAGGACAGGCCTCAACACACAAACCGCATCCGATGCACCGCAGGTAGTTGATCTGGTATACCCCGCCGTACCGCTCGCCCGGCGAGAATCGTTCGGTTTCGGTGTTGTCGGCTCCCTCTACGTAGATGGCGTCGGCAGGACACGCCCACGCACACAGTTCGCAGCCGATGCACTTCTCCAGGCCGTCGGCGTATCGATTGAGCTGGTGCCGACCGTGATACCGAACTTCGGTCGGCTTTTTCTCTTCCGGATACAGCTCGGTCTCGGGCTTCTTGAACATCGTGGCGAAGGTGACCCCGAAACCGGCTATGGGACCGAGAAATTCAGGCATCGGCATTCTCCTTCTGTGAACGGCTCGGGTGAGACCGCGAACCGGCATGCCGACTCGAAAAAGTCGAGCCTTGCTCGGGGATGGGGGGAATCGGAAATCCACCTGCCGCAGCGTCGAATTCTTCGATAGGTCCAGCAGGCGGGACGTTTCGACCGCGTGCGCGTCGTTGCAGTACGAGTAGCAGCCACGCCAGAACGACCACCGCGAAGATCATCGACGAAATGAACGTCACCAGCGGAACGTCGTATCGCCCGGCCCCCAGTACCCGCACCGTCGCGATCACCATCACCCACACCAGGGCGACCGGAATGAGGATCTTCCAGCCGAAGTTCATGAACTGGTCGTAGCGCAGCCTCGGCAATGTCGAACGCAACCAGATGAACACGAACAGGAACACCCACACCTTGAGGACGAACCAGAGCACCGGCCACCACCCGGAATTGGCACCGGCCCAAAGACTCAACGGAATCGGGGCCCGCCAGCCGCCCAGGAACAAAGTGGTGGCCAGCGCCGACACCGTGACCATGTTGATGTACTCGGCGAGCATGAACATGGCGAAACGCAAAGACGAGTATTCGGTGTGGAAGCCGCCCACCAGCTCACCTTCGGCCTCGGGCAAATCGAAAGGAGCGCGATTCGTTTCACCGACCATGGCCGTCACATACACCAGGAAGGACGGCAACAACAGGAAGATGTACCAGGTATTTTGTTGCGCAGCAACGATTCCGGACGTCGACATGGTCCCCGCATAGAGGAACACGGCTGCGAACGAGAGCCCCATCGCGACCTCGTAGGAGATCACCTGCGCGGTCGAACGCAGTGCGCCGAGCAACGGATATGTCGAACCCGACGCCCAGCCTGCCAACACGATCCCGTACACGCCCACCGAGGTGACAGCCAGGATGTACAGAACCCCCACTGGCAGGTCGGTCATCTGCAGCGGGGTCGTGGTGCCGAACACCGACACCTCCGGCCCGAACGGGATCACTGCGAACGCCATGAACGCAGGTACCACCGAAATGATCGGGGCCAGAATGTAGATCGGCTTGTCGACCCCGGTCGGGGTGATTCCCTCCTTCAGCGCGAGCTTTATTCCGTCCATCAGGGACTGCAACAGCCCCCAGGGACCGACCCGGTTCGGCCCCACCCGCATCTGCATCCACGCCATGATCTTGCGTTCGGCGTAGATCGCGATCAGCGGCGTTAGTACCAGGAAAACGAAGACCGCCAACGCTTTGCCGACCACCAACCACCACGGGTCGGTACCGAACATCGACAGATCGGTCGGCGCAGAGACGATCACGATGCTCCACCTTCGATGTGTTCCCCAGGCTGCGCCCTGCGGATTCTCACCACCGCACCGGACTCCGCGCCGAGCGAGCGGTAGACCGCCGAGCCGGGCGAGTTCATCGGCACCCACACCACGGAGTCGGGCAGATCGGTGATCGTCAGCGGCAACGTGATCGAGCCACGATCCGTGACAACGCTCACCAGGTCCCCGGTCTCCGCTCCGATGGCCGAAGCCCTGGCCGGCGACAGTCGAACCGTGGGCGTGCGGCCGGTCGCGGCGAGATTGTCCTCACCGTCCTGCATCCGTCCCGCATCGATGAGCATCCGCCATGTGGCCAGAATCGCGTCCCCTGAGCCGAGGGCCGGAACGTCCGCACGGGGTGTCACTCGGGCCACCGGCGTGCGCGTGCCGTTCCACACCCCGAGGCGCGTCAGTTCGGCACGTGCCGCTGCCGCGTCGGGCACGGCCAGTTCGACGCCCATCTGTGCGGCGATGGCATCGAGGATGCGTTGGTCCGGCATCACCGCGCCGGCACCGAGTGCAGTGTCGAAAGCGCGTGCTCTGCCCTCCCAATCGACGAAAGTTCCCTGCTTGTCGACCACCGGTGCCACCGGGAAGACCACGTCCGCGCGCTCGGTGATCGCGCTGTGTCGAAGTTCGAGGCTCACCACGAACGCCGATCGGTCCAGTGCGTCGAGCGCACCGCGGGAATCCGGCAGATCATCGAGTTCGATTCCTGCAGTGAGCAATACACGCTCGGGACCGGCACCTGCCAGTATCGCCCCGGTATCGCGGCCCGCGCCCGTAGGGAGTTCTGCTCCCCATACGGCCGCTACCTCGGCGCGCGCCGCCGCGTCGGCCACCGGCCGCCCGCCCGGCAGCAGGTTCGGCAGCGCACCGGCATCGAGGGCACCGCGTTCCCCGGCGCGCCGCGGAATCCATGCCAGGCGTGCCCCGGTGTCGTCGGCCAGCTTCGACGCTGCGGACAGGCCACCGGGAACGGAGGCGAGCCGCTCACCCACGAGAACGGTCGCGCCGGGCTCCCGGAGGAGCTGAGCTATGGATTCGGTGCCGCGATCGCCGACGTGTAACGCGTCCAGCCACCGCGGCTCGTCACCGGGAATCGACTGCAGCAGAATGCCGTCGAGCTTTCGGAGCCCCCGGGTGGAGAACGGTGCGATCGACGCCACCACCACGGCGTTCGTGCGGTGCGCCTTCCGGAGCCTCAGGAACACCAGTGGCGATTCCTCTTCGGGCTCGAAGCCGACGAGCAGCACCACCGGGGCGTTCTCGAGATCGGTGTAGGTGACCCCCAACCCGGTCGCTGCGATACGACCGGCCAAGAAGTCCGCTTCTTCGCCGCTGTGGCTGCGGTTACGGAAGTCGATGTCGTTGGTGTGCAATACCGTTCGGGCGAACTTGCTGTACGCGTAGGAATCTTCGAGCGTCGCTCTTCCGCCGACGAGGACCGCGGCCCGACCTACGGACGCCGCCAATCCTGTTGCAGCAGCTGCCAGCGCTGCCGACCACGACGTCTCGATCAGCTCCCCTGATTCGTCGCGGATCATCGGAGCGGTGATGCGATCGGATTCGGTGGCGTACTGGAAAGCCCACCGTCCCTTGTCGCAGTTCCATTCTTCGTTGACCTGCGGATCGTCTCCTGCCAGCCGGCGAAGGACCTTGCCGCGACGGTGGTCCGTGCGCTGAGCGCAGCCCCCCGCGCAGTGCTCGCACACGCTCGGCGACGAGGTGAGGTCATATGGACGAGCCCGGAACCGATACTCGGTGTTGGTCAGCGCGCCCACCGGACAGATCTGAACGGTGTTGCCCGAGAAGTAGGAGTCGAACGGTTCGTCACCGAAGATGCCCACCTGTTGCACCGCACCGCGTTCGAGCAATTCGATGGACGGATCTCCGGCCACCTGGGCCGCGAAGCGGGTGCACCGCGCACACAGGACGCATCGCTCGCGGTCGAGCAGAATCTCGGCGGACAAGGGAATAGGCTTGGGATACGTGCGTTTGGTCTCGACGAATCTGGACTCAGCTCGACCCGCAGCCATTGCCTGGTTCTGCAGCGGGCACTCTCCGCCCTTGTCGCACACCGGGCAATCGAGCGGATGATTGATCAGCAGCAATTCCATGACGCCGCGTTGCGCCTTTTCCGCCGACTCCGATGTCACCTGAGTGCGCACGATCATGCCCTCGGTCACCGTCGTCGTGCAGGACGCCAACGGTTTGCGCTGCCCCTCGACATCGACCAGGCATTGCCGGCACGCCCCCACCGGATCGAGCAGCGGATGATCGCAGAAGCGTGGGATCTGCACGCCCATGAGCTCGGCAGCACGAATCACCAACGTGCCCCTGGGAACGCTGATCTCGTGGTCGTCGATGGTCAGGGTCACCATCTCCACCTCGGCAACCGACTGCTCAGGCTGTGAAGACGGTGCAGGAGTGGAGCCCGCGGAACGACCGGATGGTGTAGGAGTGGAGCCCGCGGAACGACCGGATGGTGTAGGAGTGGAGCCCGCGGAACGACCCGGGGTTACCGTCATGACGTCAGCTCCTCTGCGAAGAGGGTGGACAGATGGGGGTCGAACGGGCAACCCTGTTCGGTGACGTGTCGGATGTATTCGTCGCGGAAGTACTTCAGCGAGGACACGATCGGGCTTGCGGCTCCGTCTCCCAACGCGCAGAACGACTTTCCTGCTATGCCGTCTGCGATGTCGAGCAGTGTCGTGAGGTCCGCTTCGGTGCCCGTTCCGCCGTCGAGGCGGCGCAGTATCTGCACCAGCCAGTAGGTCCCTTCTCGACACGGCGTGCATTTGCCGCAGGATTCGTGTGCGTAGAACTCCGTCCAGCGCAACACCGCTCGCACCACGCACGTCGTGTCGTCGAAGATCTGCAAGGCCTTGGTGCCCAACATCGATCCGGCGGCGCCGACGCCCTCGTAGTCGAGCGGCACGTCCAGGTGCTCGCCGGTGAACATCGGCGTCGACGATCCTCCGGGTGTCCAGAACTTCAGCTCGTGACCGGGCCGGATGCCACCCGCGTAGTCCAGGAGCTCGCGCAGGGTGATGCCCAGCGGGGCCTCGTACTGGCCGGGGCAACCCACGTGGCCGGATATCGAGTAGAGGGTGAATCCGGGTGACTTCTCGCTTCCCATCGATCGGAACCATTCGATTCCCTTGCGCAGGATCACCGGGACGCTGGCGATCGATTCCACGTTGTTGACCACAGTCGGGCGCGCGTACAGACCGGCCACTGCGGGGAACGGTGGACGCAGCCGGGGTTGACCTCGTCGCCCTTCCAAGGAATCGAGCAGAGCCGTTTCCTCGCCGCAGATGTATGCCCCGGCCCCGGCGTGGATCACCAACTCGAGGTCGAACCCCGAGCCGAGAACGTCCTCGCCCAGGTATCCCGCGGCGTAGGCCTCGGCCACCGCGGCGTGCAGTCTGCGCAGCACCGGTACCACTTCGCCGCGAACGTAGACGAATGCGTGCGACGCACGTATTGCGTAGGCGGCGATGATGATTCCTTCGATCAACGTGTGCGGGCTCGCCATCAACAGTGGCATGTCCTTGCACGTACCCGGCTCCGACTCGTCGGCGTTGACCACCAGATAGTGAGCTTTACCGTCACCCTGAGGAATGAAGCTCCACTTCGTTCCGGTGGGGAATCCCGCACCGCCGCGGCCGCGCAGGCCGGAATCCTTGACGAACGCGATGAGGTCGTCGGGGGCCATGGCAAGGGCCTTCTCCAGCCCCACATATCCGTCGTGACTGCGGTAGGTCTCGAGTGTCCACGAGTCCTTCCCGTCCCAGAACTCGCTCAGCACCGGCGTCAGGGCCATGTCACTCCCCCTTCGTCGGTGGATCGGTCTCGATGGTGTTCGGCTGTGGTGGCACGGTCGCCGAGGGAGCCGGAGCCGGTTTCTCGCGCACCGTCTCAGCCACGGCCTCGGCACCCAGATCGGGATGATCGTCCGGGGAGCCTGCGACGGCCCGAGGAGCCGACATGGAGTGCTCTCGGGCGTACCGCAGGCCGACGAGACTGGCTTCGCCTGCGCTGCCGGACGATTCGAGCGCCCCGGGGCGGTCGTCGGCGAACCCCGCCAGAATTCGCTCGGTCTCGCGGAACGTGCACAGCGGGGCACCGCGGGTCGGGGTCACCTGCGCACCGGATCGAAGCGCGTCGACCAGTTCCCGCGCCGACGCCGGAGTGCTGTTGTCGAAGAATTCCCAGTTGACCATCATCACCGGCGCGAAGTCGCATGCGGCATTGCACTCGATGTGCTCGAGGGTGATGGCACCGTCGGCCGTGGTGCCGCCGTGGTCGATATCGAGGTGGTCTCGCAGGACATCCATGATGGCGTCGCCGCCCATGACGGCGCACAGGGTGTTGGTGCACACTCCGACGCGATAGTTTCCGGTGGGCTCGCGGCGGTACATCGAGTAGAACGTCGCGACCGCGGTCACCTCTGCACCGGTGAGATCGAGGACGCCGGAGCAGAATTCGATTCCGGCCGGCGTCAGATAGCCGTCCTCGGATTGCACCAGGTGCAGCAGTGGTAGTAACGCCGATCGTGCCTGAGGATAACGAGCGACGATGATGTCGGCGTCGGCGCGCAGGCGGGCTCGGACATCGACGGGATAGGACGCGGGTGCGTCGGGGCCGACAAGTTGTACGGCTTCTTCCGGGCGGGCTCCGAGTTGGACCAGCACCGGCTCCGAGTGCGGCGTGGTCATCGGTCCACCCCGCCCATCACAGGATCGATGCTGGCGACGGCAGCGATGACGTCGGAGATCATGCCGCCCTCGCACATCGCGGCAACCGCCTGCAGGTTGGTGAACGAGGGGTCTCTGAAATGCACTCGGTAGGGCCGAGTTCCGCCGTCGCTGACGATGTGCACACCCAGTTCGCCTCGCGGCGACTCCACCGTGGACAGCACCTGGCCCGCCGGCACTCGCATTCCCTCGGTCACCAATTTGAAGTGGTGGATCAACGACTCCATCGAGGTGTCCATGATGGTCCGCACGTGGTCCTGAGAATTGCCGAGACCGTCCGGCCCGGAAACCAGTTCGGCCGGCCAGGCGATCTTCTTGTCGTCGATGACGACCGGTCCGGGCCGCAGGCGATCGAGGGTCTGCTCGACGATCTTGAGTGATTCCTTCATCTCTTCCACGCGAATCAGATAGCGCCCGTAGCAGTCGCACCCGGTGTCGGTGACGACATCGAATTCGTAGTTCTCGTACCCGCAGTAGGGATCGGACCGGCGCAGATCGTAGGGAAGTCCGGTGGAGCGAAGCACCGGTCCGGTGACGCCGAGGGCCATGCACCCGGTGAGGTCCAAATAGCCGACGTTCTCGGTTCTGGCCTTCCAGATCGGGTTGTCGTTGAGCATGAGTTCGAGATCGTTCAGTCGGCCGGGAAGAACCCGCAGTAGCTCGCGGACCTTGTCGACCGCATCGGCGGGCAGATCCTGAGACAAGCCGCCGGGACGGATGTAGGCGTGATTCATTCGAAGTCCGGTGATGGCCTCGAAGACGTCGAGAACCAGTTCGCGTTCGCGGAAGCCGAACAGCATGGCCGTCACGGCACCCAATTCCATTCCGCCCGTGGCCAAAGCGACGAGGTGCGAGGAGATCCGATTGAGCTCCATCAGCATCACTCGGACGACCGTCGCGCGCTCGGGAATGTCGTCGGTGATATCGAGTAGCTTTTCCACCCCGAGGCAATATGCCGTCTCGTTGAAGAAGGGCGAGAGATAGTCCATCCGAGTGACGAACGTGACGCCTTGAGTCCAGTTGCGGTACTCCAGGTTCTTCTCGATACCGGTGTGCAGATAACCGATGCCACATCGAGCCTCGGTGACGGTTTCGCCTTCTATCTCGAGGATCAACCGCAGAACGCCGTGGGTCGACGGGTGTTGCGGGCCCATGTTGACCACGATGCGTTCCGTGGTCGACCCACGCGCGAGTTCGACCACGTCGTCCCAGTCCTGGCCCGACACTGCATAGATGGTTTCATCCGTTGCGCTCATCAGTTGTACGACCTGCGCTCGTTGGGAGGCGCGACCCGAGCGCCCTTGTACTCGATGGGAATTCCCCCCAGGGGATAGTCCTTGCGTTGTGGGTGACCGACCCAATCGTCGGGCATCTCGATCCGCGTCAGTGCGGGATGACCGTCGAAGACGATGCCGAAGAAGTCGTAGACCTCGCGCTCGTGCCAGTCGTTGGTGGGATACACGCCGCAGAGCGAGGGTGTATGCGGATCTGCATCCGGCACAGCCACTTCGAGTCGCAGACGGCGTCCGTGGGTGATGGACACCAGATGGTAGACAGCGCGCAATTCCCGGCCGACCTGATCCGGGTAGTGCACACCCGATGCCCCCGTGCACAATTCGAATCTCAGTTCCTCGTCGTCACGCAGTGCGCGCGCCACAGCGGGCACATGCTCGCGCGAAAGGTGCAGCGTCAGTTCATCGCGAAAGATCACGGCACGCTCGACGGCGTCCTCGAACGGCA
This sequence comes from Rhodococcus sp. NPDC078407, assembly GCF_044542515.1. Taxonomy (NCBI): domain Bacteria; kingdom Bacillati; phylum Actinomycetota; class Actinomycetes; order Mycobacteriales; family Nocardiaceae; genus Rhodococcus; species Rhodococcus sp. NPDC078407. The sequence goes on from NZ_JBITUQ010000009.1 coordinate 43,802, forward strand.
CGGCCGCGTCACCGGTGTCGAGAACAGTGGCCAATCGATCGACCAGGGCGTCGAAGTAGCTGCCGTAGGGTCGGACAGCCGTGTCCGCAGATGCCACCGGCGGCTGCAGCCGGCCGTAGCCGGAGGTGTCGCCGCTCCCCCGGACACCGAACATCCCGCGGGATCCGTGCGCCGTCATCGCAGCAGCCCCTTCAGGTCGATGGTCGGGGTGGACGCCAGCGCTGCGGCCTCGGCGGCCGCACGCACCTGCTCACGATTGACCCCGAGCGGCATCTGCTGAATCTTTTTGTGCAGCTCCAGGATTGCATTGAGCAACATTTCCGGTCGGGGTGGACACCCGGGCAGGTAGATATCGACGGGGACGATGTGGTCGACGCCTTGGACTACCGCATAATTGTTGAACATTCCGCCCGAGGACGCGCAAACTCCCATGGCCAGGACCCATTTGGGTTCGGCCATCTGGTCGTACACCTGCCGCAGTACGGGAGCCATCTTCTGACTGACGCGGCCCGCCACGATCATCAGATCCGCTTGTCGCGGCGACGCCCGGAAGGCTTCCATGCCGAATCGAGCGAGGTCGAAGCGACCGGACGTGGTGGCCATCATCTCGATCGCACAGCACGCGAGACCGAATGTGGCCGGCCAGAGCGAACCCTTACGGGCGTATCCGGCCAGCCCTTCGACGGTCGTCAACAGAAATCCACTGGGCAGCTTTTCTTCGAGTCCCATCGATCACGCTCTTTCGCTTCCGCACATCGAGAACAAGAACCGTTTTTCGTCGAATCAGTCCCAACCGAGCCCGCCTCGTCGCCATTCGTAGACGTAGGCGACCGACACGTTGACGACGAACAGCGCCATGGCGGCAAGCCCGAAGGCACCCAGTACGTCGAGGTGGACCGCCCACGGATAGAGAAAGACGATCTCGATGTCGAAGATGATGAACAGCATTGCGGTCAAGTAGAACTTCACCGGAAACCGCTGACCCGTAGGAGCATGCATCGTCGGCTCGATGCCGCACTCGTACGCATCGAACTTGGCGCGGTTGTACCGCGCGGGCCCCACCATGGTGCCGACCATCACCGAGAACACCGCGAACACGATCGCTATGGCACCGAGAACGAGGATCGGAACGTAAGCGTTCATCAGGGCATCGACTCCCTCGATCGACGTCGCGCCGACGCGAACCGAATGCGACGGCCGTATCAATGTGACCTGAAACACACAGTATGGGTTCGAGGTCGATCTCGCGGGATTTCGATGAGTTCAGTTTCGTAAACCGTTGACGCCCATGGTCGAGGTGTCGGGGGCGCGGATCCGGTGTGATCCGATTCACTGCCCTTCCACATACCCTCCGGACCGCGGCTGCCGACCAACCACCGAACATTCACGGTCGCCCGAAGAAGGGCCACCGAAGTCACGAAGGAGAAACGATGAAGTCGATTTCCGTCTCTGCGCTCGTCGCCGAGGGACTGGGAACTGCCCTGCTCGTGATATTCGGCGTCGGCACCGCCGTCATCGCGGGCGACACCGTCGGAACCCCCGGTATCGCCCTGGCATTCGGGCTGACCCTGTTGGCCCTCGTGTACGCGATCGGTCCGATCTCGGGCTGTCACATCAACCCGGCCGTGACGATCGGGGCCCTGATAGCTCGCGCCATCACCCCGATCAAGGCTGCGTTCTACATCGCCGCCCAGGCCGTCGGTGCCCTGATCGGCGCGCTGATCGTACTGGCGGTTGCATCCGGCCGTCCCGGATACGACATGTCGTCGGACGGGCTGGGCACCAACGGATTCGGCAGTTCCTCGCCCGGAGAATACGGCCTGCTGTCGGTGGCCGTCTTCGAGACGATTGCGACCGGCCTGCTCGTCCTCGTCGTATTGGCCACCACGGCCCCCACCGTTCACCCCGTCGTGGCGGCCGGCATCCCGATCGGCCTGACTCTGACTGTGGTTCACCTACTGGGCATCGGCATCGACTCGACCTCGGTCAACCCCGCTCGTTCCTTCGGACCTGCGCTCGTCGCCGGCGGCCCTGCACTGTCTCAGCTATGGGTGTTCATCGTGTTCCCTGCGCTCGGAGCGGTCATCGCAGGAGCGATCCACCGGTTCGTACTGACGGTGCCGGCATCGGAGAAGACGGTCTGATCTACCGCGACCGAGAGATTCCGGCGTCGTGAACCGAGCGCTGCCTCAACAGATCGACCACAGCACGTCCGAGCCGGATCGGATCCAGTGGGTGCGGGACGGCAGCCTCGGCGCGCGACCAATCGGCCAACCATGCGTCGTCCGGACGCCCGATCAGCACCAACACCGGTGGGCAGTCGGCGATCTCGTCCTTCAACTGCTTCGCCAGACCCAGACCCCCGACGGGTGAGGACTCGCCGTCCAGAATCGCCAACGCAGCACCGCCGGCATCCATGTGCTCGATGACGACCGCTGCCGTGGCGATCTCGACGTACTCGATATCACCGAGTGCGGGATCCGGTCGAGTTCCCACCGCAGACCGCACCTGCGCACGGGTCGCGGCATTGCTGCTGTACACGAGGACGCGCAGACGACCGGATGGGCTCTCTCCCGCGGTGGCGTCGGACACATCGTGATGCTACCGCGCGGTTCGCGCACAACGGATCGAAACAGCCACGGCCGAAGTGCATTCGACGCTGCGGCTTCGGTCAGGACTCGACAGTGACAATCACCGCAGCGGGTTCTTCGGTGGTCGTCACCGTGAACTCGGGCCGATCCGCCGCAACTCCGATGAACGACTGCGAGATCCCGCCGGGGCCGGCCAGAAAGTCGACCGAGACGAGCGCGGAGTTCGTATCGCCTCGGATTCGTTCGGGCCCGGCATACGGGGAGAACGTCTCGTCCGACTCCGGCGACGTGCCCGACAGGTCCACCTGCAATGCCGATGTGCCCGGCACCGCCAGCGGTTCACTGGTGGCATAGCTGACGGCCTCGTCGACGTACCGCACCGTGTACGACACCGGGCCATTGCCTGCCAGCCGATATTCGACTGTCGAGGAGTTCACCATCACGACATCGGTGACCCCGACCGGCGACGAACTCGGAGTTCGGCCGCCGTCGAGACTTCCCGGGATCTCCGGCACCACCACCGGCGGCAGCGCTTCGGTGGGCGCCACCGGACCGGCCATGGGATCACCGACGACCAACGATCCCGTGATCGTGGTGTAGTTCGTGCGAGCCGAGACCTCGTCGACCGGCACGCTGCCGTCCTCGCCGGAACAGCCGGTGAGAAGACCGAGCGTCAGTGACCCGGCGACCGAGAGCGCGAGTGGAACCCTGCGGTAGCCGCCGTACATCGCCATACCGTACTGAAGAAACCGATCGGTTAGGTAGTGCTGCCCCGATGCATTTCGGTCACGATTGCACAGCCGCCCGATCCTGCTAGCGTCGGACAGTATGGAGCCGAAGAGCTATTCGTCCGGTGAGCGTGTGTTCGGTCCGCCCAACGGGACGTTCGATGCGGACTGGGCGGCGACTGCACTACGCTCCAACCGCCCGGAGCTGGACCATCCCACCTCGGTGCGCCTCGTCGAACAAGCTTGGGAGCTGCTGCGGACGCAGGGACTGCGCGGAGAACGACTCACCGCTGCGCTGGATCTCGAGCCCGGTCTGGCTGCTGCGGTGTCTGCGGTAGCCACCGAGACCGCCCAGCTGTACCTGGACCCTCGGTAGCTCGAAGCCTCAGCTCGGACCGAACTGCTGAACTGCGAAACCGGCCACGAGCACCGCTGTACCGCCGATTTCGCCGACGATCAACAAGGCCATGAACAGGTGCGTGCCCGGGATGGGATCCACGAACTGATTCTCGGTGTCGCGGCGGATCCCGTGCACGGTGTAGCCGGCGATCGCCGCCACGAAGAACAGCAGCACCACCGATGCGGCGGCCAGATCGACCGGAACCGGCCAGGCGCTGAACTGCGCGAGAACGGCCAGAACCAGGGCAGCGAACGAGTACATCAGCGCCGCTCGATGCGCTATGTCGACATACCGATGTGCCGCCCCGTCCGCCGACGTCGACATCTGTCGATACTTCAGCGCTCCCAAGCCCAAGGCCCACATCAGCAGAAGACCGGCCACCAGGACGATCACCTTCGTGTCCAGCTCCAACTGCATCCTCGGCTCCCCCATTCGATTCTTCGCCGAAGGTAGCACCGTCGTTCACCTCGACCCGGCTCGGCGATACGGTTCGGGAATGACCGTCGACCCCGAGCTGTCCCAGAGTGCGTACGGGCTCCGCTTCGAGTGGGGACTATCGGGTGCGAATGCCGTTGCCGACGAGGCGGATATTGCCGTGGTCGTCGATGTCCTGTCGTTCACGACGACCCTGACGGTGGCGATGGACGCCGGCATCGACGTGATTCCGTGCGAGTGGCGCGACGACCGAGCCGCACAGCTCGCGAAACAGTTCGACGCGACGCTCGCAGTAGGCCGATCGGCAGCCGCTCCGGGCCACCTCAGCCTGTGCCCGGCCACCATCCGCAGCGCACCGGCACCCGCACGGCTGGTGTTGCCCTCTCCCAACGGCTCCACGATCGCCAGAGCACTCACGGGCAGGGTGGGTTCGTGTGTGGGTGCGTCAATGAGAAATGCCGCGACGATCGGGCAATGGCTACGTGCCGAACACCCCGACGCGGTGATTGCCGTCATAGCGGCGGGTGAACAATGGCCGGACGGTTCCCTCCGTCCGGCCGCAGAGGACCTGTGGGGTGCCGGCGCGGTCATCACCGAACTGCTCGAATCCGGAGTCGACGACGCTTCTCCCGAGGCGGTGATCGCGGCGAACGCCTGGCGCGACGTGGCACCCAATGTGGGCTCCGAGCTGCGCCGATGCGCGTCCGGACAGGAACTGGCGGCGATGGGGCATCCGGAGGACGTGACTATCGCGGCCGAAATCGGCTCGAGTACCTGTGTTCCTCTACTGCGCGACCACATGTTCGTCGACGCCGCTCGTTGACGGGCGCGCGCGGATTCATCCCTGACCGAACCGCCGAACCGACACGGCCGATCGTGTCCGATATTTGGATCGGAACCCCGAATCACGGATCATACGGTGGTGAGTACGGAACGAGTCGCCCCGAAGACCACCGTCGTTGTGCCGACGTACAACGAACGTGAGAACCTCCCCAAGCTCGTCGAGCTGCTGGCAGGGTTGCAGGTAGAGGGGCTCGGCGTGTTGGTCGTCGACGACAATTCACCCGATGGCACCGGCGACGTCGCAGACAAATTGGCCATCGACGGCCCCATCGACGTCAGCGTTCTGCACCGCACCGAGAAGAACGGGCTGGGACGCGCATACGTCGCAGGCATGACACGTGCCTTGGACGAGGGCGCGGACATCGTGATTCAGATGGACGCCGATCTCTCGCACCCTACCGAGGTGATCCCGGCGATGATCGACAAGCTGAACACCAGCGATGCTGCTGTCGTTCTCGGGTCTCGGTATGTGCCCGGCGGAGCGGTCGCCGCCGATTGGCCCTGGCACCGCAAGGCCCTGTCCGCATGGGCGAATTTCTACGTCAACACGATTCTGCGACTGGGCGTCAAGGACGCGACGGCGGGGTTCAAAGCGTGGCATGCGCGCACCCTGCGCACCATCGATGTGGCGTCGGTCGAGAGCAACGGCTACGCATTTCAGGTCGAGATGAACTACCGGACGGTCAAGCACGGTCTCACTCTCGCCGAGGTACCGATCACGTTCGAAGAGCGCAGCGAGGGCGAATCCAAGATGAGCCTGTCGGTTCAGCTCGAGTCGGCATTGGTGCCCTGGAAGTTGTTGCTGGGCAAGAAGAAGCTCTGACTCGGTCTCGAGCTGCGGTCACGGCGTGAAGCGTCGAAACCCGCCTTCGGCCCCGATCACCTGACCGGTGATCGACCCCGAATCGGGGGATAGCAACATCGCCACCACGGCCGCGGCCTCGTCCGGAGTGTTCCACCGACCGCGCGGCATATGGCGACCGACGAATTCGTTCAGATCTCCGGTGGCCCAACCGGTGTCGGTGGGACCCGGGTTGATCGTGTTGACGGTGATACCCCGTTCGATCACCGAATCGGCCAACGTCGATGTGATCGCGGCAATGGCACCCTTGCTCACCGCATAGGGAATCTCGGTCGGCATCGGCCCCTGGCCCTGCCCGGAGGTGAACAACACGACGCGTCCGCCGTCCGGGTGACGCCCATACCGTTGCGCAAATTCCTGCACCAGCAGCAACGACGCCCGTCCATTCACCGCCCACGTCAGGTCGAGCGTTCTCACAGTCATCGAAGCCAGATCGCCCAGCTGCGATCGTGCATGATTGACCACCAGCGAGTCTGTGGCACCGAACCCGGCTTCCGCCGCGTCGAAGAGAGCTGCAGGAGCCGCCGGATCGACGAAATCGACGTCGAGGTGGCCGAGCCTGTCGGTGGCGGTCGACAGCTCGGCCAACACCTTCTTCGCTCCCGCTGTTCCGACTCCCCACGGCTCGGTGACGTCGTAGCCGTCACACGACTGCGCGAAGACGCGGGTGGTCTCGTCGCCGAGCAGCCGACGGGCGATGGCGAATCCGATTCCCTGCCGCCGGCCGACCCCGGTGACGAGGACGGTCCGACGTCGTCCCTGCTGGTCGGATGTGCTCACGCTGCCTCCTTGACCGACGCGGCGTACACATCGACGTATCCCTGGCCCGACAGGTTCGCCAGCGCTAGTCGATCCTGTTCGGAAAGCCGACGTCACGGGCGAGAGTAGGCAACGTCTACTTGCCTGACAACCTCCGGACCCGATCCGTGATCGGCGACGCTACCGAACCAGGGACTTGACCGACGCCGGCAGCTGGCGAGCGCTCTTGTAGGGCCCCACCACCGCCGCACCGAAGGGCCGATCGAGCAACACCGCGGCGACCTCGCGCACCTCGTCGTTGCCGACGCTGTCGATTCGCGCCAAGGTATCGGTGATGTCCCGGTGATTGCCGTAGTTCAGTTCACTGCGACCGATCCGGTTCATCCGAGAGCCCGAATCTTCGAGGCCCAGAACCAGACCCCCACGTAGAGAGCCCTTGGCCCGCGCGCACTCCGCGTCGGTGATGCCCTCGGCCGCAACCTTGGCGAGCACCTCGCGAATCACGGTGGTGACCTCACCCAGATTTTCCGGCTGGCAGCCGGCGTAGACGGAGAAGGCACCGCTGTCGGCAAATGTGTCCACCGACGAGTACACCGAGTACGCCAGGCCACGCTCTTCCCTGATCTCTTGGAACAGACGCGAACTGAGCCCGCCGCCCACTGCCGAGTTCAGCACCGATAACGCCCAACGATGTCCTTCGTGACGTCCGAACGCGCGTACACCCAGGCACAGATGCGCCTGCTCGCTGTCACGAGTGGTGAGGCTCAACGTGGGAGCGCTACGCAATCGCGCTGTACCACCGCGCCTTTCGGCCGGCCGCACACCCTTTTCCAGATGACCGGAGAAGGCCCGGCGTGCGAGCGAGACGATCTGCTTGTGATCGACGTTGCCCGCCACCGCAACCACCATCCGCTGCGGGGTGTACCGCCTTACATGGAACGAGTGCAGTTGCGCTCGGGTCATCGATTCGATGGATTCGACGGAACCGATGATCGGACGTCCGATCGGATGATCACCGAACATGGCTTCCAGGAAGGCATCTCCCAGCAGGTCCTCGGGATCGTCGTCGCGCATGGAGATCTCTTCGAGCACCACCTGACGCTCGACGTCCACATCCGCCGATCGACACCGGCCGCGTAGCACCACATCGCTGACCAGATCGATGGCGAGTGCCACGTCCTCGTCGAGCACGTGCGCGTAGAAGCAGGTGCTCTCCTTGGACGTGAATGCGTTCAGCTCTCCCCCGACACCGTCCATCACCTGAGCGATCTCGAGCGCACTGCGCGTCGGCGTCGACTTGAACAGGAGATGTTCGAGGAAGTGCGCAGCGCCGGCCACACTGGGTTGTTCGTCGCGTGAGCCCACTCCGACCCACACACCGACCGAGGCCGAGCGAACGCCGGGCACGAACTCGGTGACGACCCGAAGACCGCCGGGGATAGTCGTGCGCTGCACGCCCGTGTCGATACCAGTGCTCTCTGGAACGGCCGAACGGTACGTCCCGAGGGGACGTACCGTTCGGCTCGGTTGCTTCTTACTCAGCGCTGACCTCGGCGGGTGCCTCGGGAGCATCGGCGGGAGCAGCCGCGTTGTCGTCCTCGACGGGAACGAGGCTGATCTTGCCGCGGTTGTCGATATCGGCGATCTCGACGCGCAACTTGGATCCGACGCTCACGACGTCCTCTACCTTGTTGATGCGCTTGCCGTTACCGAGCTTGGAGATGTGCACCAGTCCGTCGCGGCCCGGGAGCAGCGAGACGAATGCACCGAAAGCCGTTGTCTTGACAACGGTTCCGAGGAATCGCTCGCCGACCTTCGGCAGCTGCGGGTTGGCGATGGCGTTGATCATGTCGATCGCGGCCTGTGCGGACGGGCCGTCCGCTGCACCGACGTAGACCGTGCCGTCATCTTCGATCGAGATGTTGGCACCGGTCTGCTCGGTGATGGAGTTGATCATCTTGCCCTTGGGCCCGATGACCTCGCCGATCTTGTCGACCGGCACCTTGATCGCGGTGACGCGAGGCGCGTACGGGCTCATCTCGTCCGGGGTGTCGATGGCCTCGGCCATGACCTCGAGGATCGTGGTGCGAGCATCCTTGGCCTGCGACAGAGCGCCGGCGAGCACCTTGGAGGGGATGCCGTCGAGCTTGGTGTCGAGCTGCAGCGCGGTGACGAAGTCCTTGGTTCCGGCGACCTTGAAGTCCATGTCGCCGAACGCGTCCTCGGCACCGAGGATGTCGGTGAGGGCGACGTAGCGAGTCTCGCCGTCGACCTCGTCGGACACGAGGCCCATCGCGATACCGGCAACCGGGGCACGCAGCGGCACACCGGCATTGAGCAGCGACAGAGTCGATGCGCAGACCGAGCCCATCGAGGTCGAGCCGTTGGAGCTCAATGCCTCGGAGACCTGGCGGATGGCATACGGGAACTCGGCCTGGCTGGGCAGCACCGGCAGTAGAGCGCGCTCGGCGAGTGCTCCGTGGCCGATTTCGCGACGCTTCGGCGAACCGACGCGGCCCGTCTCACCGGTGGAGTACGGCGGGAAGTTGTAATGGTGCATGTAGCGCTTGGACGTCTCGGGCCCGAGCGAGTCGACCTGCTGCGCCATCTTGACCATGTCCAGGGTGGTGACGCCCAGGATCTGGGTCTCGCCGCGCTCGAACAACGCCGATCCGTGGGTACGCGGGATGATCGCGACCTCGGCGGACAGCGACCGGATGTCGGTGATGCCGCGGCCGTCGATACGGAAGTGATCGGTGAGGATGCGCTGGCGAACCGACTTCTTCGTCAGTGCACGGAACGCTGCACCGATCTCCTTCTCACGTCCGGCGAAGCTGTCTCCGACCGACGTGAGAACCTGAGCCTTGACCTCGTCGAGCTTGTTCTCGCGCTCGGCCTTGCCGGCAATGGTCAGTGCCTCGTTCAGCGGGATCTTCGCGGCGTTCTCCACAGCCTCGAAGACGTCCGACTGGTACGCCGGGAAGACGGGGTAGTCGCCGGTGGGCTTGGCTGCCTTCGATGCGAGCTCCTGCTGTGCGGTGCACAGGGCTGCGATGAACGGCTTGGATGCCTCGAGGCCCTCGGCGACGACGGCCTCGTTGGGGGCGGTGGCACCGCCGTCGATGAGCTCGATGACGTTCTCGGTGGCCTCGGCTTCGACCATCATGATCGCGACGTCTGCGTCGGCACCGGAGCCGGACACGATGCGTCCGGCGACGACCATGTTGAACACGGCCTTCTCGAGCTGCTCGTTGGTCGGGAACGCAACCCACTGCTTGTCGATCAGTGCGACGCGAACGCCGCCGATCGGGCCGGAGAACGGCAGTCCGGCGATCTGCGTGGAGGCCGATGCCGCGTTGATGGCAACGACGTCGTACAGATCCGCGGGATTGAGGCTCATCACCGTGATTACGACCTGGATCTCGTTGCGCAGTCCGTCGACGAATGTCGGACGCAGCGGCCGGTCGATCAGGCGGCAGGTGAGGATGGCGTCGGTGGACGGACGGCCCTCGCGGCGGAAGAACGATCCGGGGATCCGGCCCGCCGCGTACATCCGCTCTTCGACGTCGACCGTCAGTGGGAAGAAATCGAACCCTTCGCGGGGGTGCTTGCCTGCGGTCGTTGCCGACAGCAGCATCGTGTCCTCGTCGAGGTACGCGGCGACTGCGCCTGCGGCCTGCTGTGCGAGGCGACCGGTCTCGAAGCGGATGGTGCGCTTGCCGAACGTGCCGTTGTCGATGATCGCAGTTGCTTCGTAGACGCCTTCTTCGACGTCCACGGTTGTTGTCTCTGTCATATGTTCTCTTCTCGTCCTCTCGTCTTTGCCGTGCCCGCGTGGACACACCACGAGCCCTCCTGGCTGTGGCGGCATACCTGTGCCGTCCATCTCCGAGCTTGCTCGGGACGCGGCTGCGCGGAGGCGGCCATCGATCGAAGCCCATCGGATCTCGTATCCGAAAGGCCACTACCGAAGACCGTCACCACGGCATGACAGGCATACACGGCGTGTGCGGATGCCGTGCATCCGCGTTGTCGTGCTGGCAGAACTGTTCTTGCTGTGCAAACACAGATAGCCAACGAGGAACAGTCTAAGCACTGCCTCGTTGGCTACTGCACTATTGCTGCGAGTCGGGTGCGCACCGGCGCGTCGAACCATGCATCGGTGCCATCCTCGCGTAGATGCGAATTATCGACGCAGACCCAGACGCTCGATGAGCGAGCGGTAACGGGTGACGTCGACCTTGGCGATGTACTTGAGCAGACGACGACGACGTCCGACCAGCAGCAGCAGGCCGCGGCGGGAGTGGTGATCGTGCTTGTGCATCTTGAGGTGCTCGGTCAAGTCGACGATGCGCTTGGTGAGCATTGCAACCTGCGCCTCGGGCGAGCCCGTGTCGGTGGGGTGCAAGCCGTACTCGCCGAGAACGGCCTTCTTCTGTTCGGTGGTCAATGCCACTGGTACAACTCCTGATCAATGACGTCCGCGTGAAAGGAAGCAACGATTCCCGCCGATCGAACGGGCGGGAACGAAACCGGTACAGCCGCCGCGGACCGCAGCGAGCACCGAGGAGACAGCCTATCAGGCGGGGCTCGAGGCCAGGATCGACCGGGCGCGGTCGGCGTCCCGGCCCATTTCCACCACGAGCGCCTCCATCGAGTCGAATTTTTCCATCCCCCGCAGTCGTTCGACGAAGTCGACCGCCACATGTTGGCCGTAGAGGTCTGCCTCACCATCGAGCACGAATGCCTCGACCGTCCTGGTGCGACCCGAGAACGTGGGGTTGGTGCCCACCGACACGGCCGCCGGATGCCGCTCCCCCGGCGTCACGGTGCCCATGATGGGGCCAGGGCCGAGCACGGTGAACCAAGCCGCATAGACGCCGTCAGCGGGTATCGCCGAGTACATGGGCGGCGCGACATTCGCTGTGGGATAGCCCATTTGACGGCCACGTCCGTCACCGTGCACGACGACGCCTTCGACCCGGTGCGGCCGCCCCAGCGCTGCAGCAGCTGCCGCGACATCCCCGGCATCGACACAGGATCTGATGTACGTGGACGAGAACGTCACCGCGTGTTCGGCGAGCAGATTGACTCCGTCGATGGCGAATCCGGACCGCTCGCCGATCTTGCGCAACATCGGAACGGTGCCGAGCGCCTTCTTGCCGTAGGTGAAATTCTCGCCGACGACGACCTCCGCGACATGCAGCCGCTCGATCAGGATTTCGTGTACGTATCGCTCCGGCGTGAGCTTCATCAACTCGGGCGTGAACGGCATGACACAAAAAACATCTATGCCCAGTTCCTCGGCCAGTTCGGCCCGCCTCGTCAGGGTCGTCAGCTGAGCAGGATGGCTTCCTGGCCGTACGACTTCCATCGGATGCGGATCGAAGGTCATGAGCACGCTGGGTACACCGCGCGCCTTCGCGGCATCCACCGCGCGCCCGATCAACTGTGCGTGTCCGCGATGAACGCCGTCGAAGACGCCGATCGTCAGCACGCACCGACCCCAGTCGGCAGGTACATCGTCGAGACCTCGCCATCTCTGCACACCGCGAAGCCTACGGCCCGACGGCCGCGCGGTCATCCTCGGACAGGCGTGTCGCGGGCAGTAGCTATGGACAAAAAAGTATCCTCACGGTAAATATTTCGGGGTGCCTAACTTTTTTCTTCGATCATGTGGATCGCGGTCTGGGCGCATCGTCGTGGGCTGGGTCCTGGCCGGACTACTGGTCGCGGCGTCGAGTGGCTGTGCCCGCACCGTGGTCGAGGACGATCCCGCTCTGGTGGACGACGGCAGGCCCTTGGTGCTGACAACCTTCACCGTCCTCGCCGACATGGCCTCGAACGTCGCCGGCGAACATCTGCGAGTGGAATCGATCACAAAAGCCGGTGCCGAGATTCACGGCTACGAGCCGACTCCGGGAGATCTTCGTACCGCCGAACAGGCCGAGCTGATTCTGGACAACGGATTGGGGCTCGAATCGTGGTTCGAGAAATTCGTCGAGCGCGTACCCGCACCACACGCCGTGGTGAGCGCGAACGTCGAGCCGGTCTACATCCGCGACGACACCTACGCGGGCAAAGCGAACCCCCATGCATGGATGTCGCCTGTCGTTGCCGAGACGTACGTGCAGAACATCGCCGACGCGTTCGTGACGCTGGACCCGGGCAACGCAGACGAGTACCGAACCAACGCAGACGGGTACGTCCGACAACTCCGCGAGGTCGGCAACGAACTCGAAGCGGATCTGTCCGCTCTACCCGACAGTCAGCGTGCACTCGTCACCTGTGAAGGCGCTTTCGGCTATCTGGCCCGAGACTTCGACCTGCAGGAGGCATATCTCTGGCCGGTGAACGCCGAGCAGGAAGGAACACCCCAACAGGTGGTGCGCACCATCGATTTCGTTCGGAACAACGCTGTTCCCGCCGTGTTCTGCGAGTCGACCGTCTCGGACAAGGCGCAGCTGCAGGTCGCCGAGGACACCGGCGCGCGGTTCGGCGGAAATCTCTACGTCGATTCCCTGAGCGATGCCGATGGTCCGGTTCCCACATACCTCGATCTGCTGCGTCACGACGCACGACTGATTGCCGACGCACTGGTAGGACAGCGATGAAACCGTACGAGTACTCCCCCGACGCAGCCGGACCAGCGCTGACTGTCGATTCCGTCGATGTCCGATACCGCGACGTCGTGGCGCTGGTCGATGCCAGCCTGACGCTCGCCCCCGGCCGGGTGTGCGGCTTGGTCGGCATGAACGGTTCCGGAAAATCGACTCTGTTCAAGGCCGTCATGGGCGTGGTCAAGCCGAACTCCGGCTCGATCACCGTGTTCGGCGGCGACCCCGCCCAGGCACGCAAGGCAGGCACGGTCAGCTATGTGCCTCAGGCGGAATCGGTCGACTGGACCTTTCCGATCAGCGTGCGAGACGTCGTGATGATGGGCCGCTACGGCAAGCAGAACTTCTTTCGCACTCCCCGATCCTCCGATCGACGAGCCGTCGACGAGGCACTGGAGCGCGTCGATCTCGCGGATCTCGCGAATCGGCAGATCGGCCAACTCTCGGGTGGTCAGCGCAAACGTGCGTTCGTTGCGCGCGCCATCGCACAGGAGGCGTCGCTGCTGTTGCTCGACGAGCCCTTCGCCGGAGTGGACAAGAAGACCGAAGCCACCATCACTCGATTGCTCCGCGAACTCGCAGCACACGGTGCTTCGGTCCTGGTGTCCACGCACGATCTGCACGCCTTACCGAATTTGTGCGACGAAGCGATCCTGCTGCAACAGCGCGTCCTGATGCACGGCAGCCCCGCCGAGGTGCTGCGCCCGGAGAACCTCGCGTTGGCCTTCGGCATCGACCCGTCGAACACCGACGAACTGGGCGCGAGTTCTCGGACACCGGCAACCCGAACCTCGGAAGCGAGCTGACACCGTGTACCTCATCGACTTCCTCGTGAACCCCCTCGAATACACCTTCATGCAACGCGCGCTGTTGGTGACCGTCACCGCCTCGATCGTGTGCGCCGTTCTGAGCTGTTGGCTCGTTCTCATCGGCTGGTCGCTGATGGGCGACGCCGTCTCGCACGCGGTGCTTCCCGGCGTCGCGCTGTCGTATCTACTCGGGGCGCCCTTCGCGATCGGTGCATTGTTGTTCGCGCTCATCGCGGTCGGTGCCATCGGAGTGGTCCGCAACACCACCATCGTCAAGGAGGACGCTGCGATCGGGGTCGTGTTCACCACCCTGTTCGCGCTCGGAGTTGTCCTGATCTCCAAATTTCCGAGCCAGATCGACCTCAATCACATCCTGTTCGGCAACCTGCTGGGAGTCTCGCAGGCAGACATGGTCCAGGTGTTCGTGCTCGGCGGCATCACGTTCGCCGTCATGATCGTCAAGCGTCGCGACTTCACGCTCTTCGCGTTCGACCGCACCCAGGCCCGCGCAGTCGGAATCAACCCGACGGTGATCTCGGCCGTGATGCTCACCCTGCTCGCTCTGACGACCGTGGTCGCGCTGCAGGCCGTCGGCGTCATCCTCGTCGTCGCGATGCTGATCACTCCCGGCGCGTCCGCCTATCTGCTCACGCACAGTTTCGGTCGCATGTTGGTGTTGGCTCCGCTCATCTCGGTGGGATGCGCTCTGGTCGGGATCTACGTCAGTTTCTACCTGGACGTGTCCTCCGGTGGCAGCGTCGTCCTGACCCAGGGAGTCGTCTTCGTCCTCGCCTACCTGTTCAGCCCATCGCAGGGCATCGTCACCCGCGTTCTGCGCAGGCATCGACAGGTACCGGTGGCCACGGCCGGGTGAGATGTCTTTTTCCATTGGATTGCCTAAGCTCGGCGACGTGGCGCAACAACGAACCGATCCGACCGCAGCCAGCGAGGGCGTTCAGCTGTCCGCAGTTGCGCAGGACTATCTCAAGGTCATCTGGACCGCAAGTGAGTGGAGCGAGGACTCCGTCAGCACGAAAATGCTCTCCGAGCGCATCGGCGTCTCCGCCTCGACGGTGTCCGAGGCGATTCGTAAACTCGCCGATCAGGGCATGGTCGATCACGCGCGCTACGGTGCCATCTCCCTCACCGAGAAAGGTCGTCTGGCGGCGATCGGCATGGTGCGTCGACACCGTCTGATCGAGACCTACCTGGTTCGAGAACTCGGCTACGGCTGGGACGAAGTACACGACGAGGCGGAGATCCTCGAGCACGCCGTCTCCGATCTGATGATGGACCGGATCGACGCCAAACTGGGCCATCCCGAACGAGATCCGCACGGAGACCCGATCCCGTCGGTCGACGGCGCGATCGAAGCACCGTCCGCAACGCGACTGAGCGACTACGTGGATGGGCAGTCCGGACGGGTGGCCAGAATCTCCGATTCCGATCCCGCGATGCTCCGCTACTTCGATTCCGTGGGAATCACCCTCGATCTACCGATCACCGTCATCGAACGACGCGACTACGCCGGCACCGTCGCCATCGAACTCGCCCGGGACGAGGCCAAGGATTCCGTCGAACTCGGTCATCGCGCCGCAGAGGCGATCTGGATGGTACCGCCGAACTAGGACAGTCGGACGAGTCAGTGCCCGCGCAAGGTCGCGGGCCGCACCACCATGACCGAGCTGGCGCGCTTGCCCTTCTCCTGAAGCAGCGCGATTGTATGACCCGTGGGATCGACGGCCGCGTACACCCCATCGATTCCAACGGGGTCCAGCCACCTCCCCTGACTGAGCGACTCCGCCTCGGCCGCATCGATCTGTCGGTGCGGAAACGCCGTGCGAGCAGCTTCGTCGATATCGAGGCTGACAGCCGGATCCTCGGCCAATTCCTCGAGCGTCCGTGCATGGGCGAGGGTGAACGGGCCGACGCGAGTACGGCGCAATACGGTCAGGTGGCCGCCGACATTCAACGCCGCGCCGAGATCGCGGGCCAAGGCCCGCACGTACGTTCCCGACGTGCAGTCCACCTCGACATCGAGGTCCACGAACACACCTTGGCCCTCGACGACATCACGTCTGGCAGACACGTCGAATCGGGTGACACTGACCTTTCGGGCGGCGAGGGTGAACTCCTCGCCCGCTCGGGACAGCTTGTGCGCTCGCTGTCCGTCAACCTTGATGGCGCTGACACTGGCCGGCACCTGCTCGATATCGCCGGTCAACGTATCGATCGCTGCCGCGATGTCGGAATCGGACAGGTGCGAGGCCGAGATATCCGCGAGGACCTCACCTTCGGCGTCATCCGTCGTGGTGCTGCGGCCCAGTCGCACCGTCGCGGTGTAGGACTTGGTGGTCAGCGAGAGCAGACCGAGCATCTTGGTCGCCCGTTCCACGCCGAGCACGAGCACCCCAGTCGCCATGGGATCGAGCGTTCCGGCGTGGCCGACCTTTCTGGTGCGCAACAGCTTTCGGCACGATGCCACCACGTCGTGGCTGGTGACTCCTGGCCCCTTGTCCACCACCAGCAAGCCGGCACCGACCAGACCGGACGAGATCTTTCCGCGAGCACTCACGAGAGTGCATTGTGCCAGGCGCTGCGAGCCGGTCGTCACATCACCGAGATCGCCGTCATCACCAGGCCGCCCGCCACCATCCATCGACCGTCGAAGGCCCGCAGCGGCGGCCCGGCGATCGTGTCCCCCGGCACCAGCAACTCGGAGTGGAAGGTTCCCGAGATGTCCTCACCCGAGCCGGTGCGCTCGAACGTGATGTGCGCATCCTCGAAACCGAGCCAACGTCCGGTCAGCGGCTCCCACGCCTTGTACGTGGCTTCCTTGGCGCAGAACAACACTCGGTCCCAGTGCACGTCGTCGCGGCCCGCGGTCGCGAGCCAGTCTCGTTCGGCCTCGAGGCTCACCGCCTCCAGCACACCGTCGGGCAGAGGTCCGTGCGGCTCGGCATCGATCCCCACCGACCGCACCTGCATCGAATATGCCAATACGGCACCGCGATAGCCGTCGCAGTGCGTCAACGATCCGACCACTCCCTTGGGCCATTGTGGTGCACCGGATTTCCCCCGCATGATCGGTGCAGGCTCCACACCCAACTTCTCCATGGCCACGCGCGCACAATGCCGCGCCGAGGTGAACTCCCGCTTGCGCTTGTCCACTGCCTTGGCCACCAGCGGGGCTTCGAGCGGATGCGGCACCAGATCCGGCGGATCGGCGAACAATTCGGCCGAGACGACGCCGTTCGGGAGTATGGATTCGATCACTTGCCCGCCCTCATCTTCTCTACTTCTGCCTCCATCTCGGGAGTCACGGTGAAGTGTCCGCCCCACTTGTTCAATGCACCCGGTGGGTATTCTGGAACCGGAAGGATCTGTCGCAGAACGTTGTTCGGTAGTCCGCGACGCTGCCACTCACGCGGGTATCCCACCGACACCTCCTCGAAGCGAACGCCGTCGTAGTAGGTGGTTCGCGGTATGTGGAGGTGGCCGTACACCGAGCAGATCGCGTTGTATCTCGTGTGCCAATCCGCCGTCAGCGTCGACCCACACCACAGCGCGAACTCCGGGTAGAAGAGCACCTCGGTCGGCTGACGGACCATCGGAAAGTGGTTGATCAAGACCGTGGGAACGGAGGTGTCGAGGGCGTCGAGACGGTCACGAGTGGACTCGATACGCGCATGACACCAGGCGTCGCGCGTCGCGTACGGCTGCGAGGACAGCAGGAATTCGTCCGTGGCGACGACGTTCTTCTCCCGCGCGATCGCGAGTCCGTGCTCTTTGTCCCGAGCCCCCTGCGGCAGGAACGTGTAGTCGTACAGCAGGAACATCGGCACTATCGTCGCCGGACCGCCCTCCCCCTCCCACAGTAGATACGGATCTTCCGGAGTGACGACGTCGATCTCGCGGCACAGGTTGACCAGGTACTCGTATCGAGCCGCTCCGTGAATCTGTACGGGATCTTTCACCGTCGTCCACAGTTCGTGGTTACCCGGAACCCAGATGACCTTCGCAAACCGGCTACGAAGCAGTTCGAGGGCCCACTTGATGTCGTCGGTCTTCTCTGAGACGTCTCCGGCCACGATCAACCAGTCGTCCGGCGATTCGGGAAAGATGTCCTCGGTGACGGGCCTGTTGCCCCGGTGTCCGACGTGAATGTCGCTCACTGCCCACAGCTTCGCTGCCACTGCTGACTCCTTCCGATCGGTTCGGCCGCCGACGCGAGTCGCCGAACCATCCGAGAACGTACCAACGCTCAATCCTCCACGGAGATTCCTCGCCCGCTCCCGGCGGGGTGAAGCGTCGCCCCATGAGCGGTCGAAAGCCCGGACCGCGGCGGTGCCACCCGATGAGAACAACCGCGAATTCGGGTATATGGTGCTGTTCATGACGATTTTGCGGTTTTGTTCGGCTCCGCGGGAGTTGCGGTGACGGTGCCCGCAGTCCGCGTTCGAGACGCCGCCGCACTGCTCGGCGTCAGCGACGACACGGTGCGGCGGTGGATCGACAGCGGCGCTCTCGCCTCGTTCGAGGACGAGACAGGACGAAAGGTGATCGCCGGTCGGGAGCTCGCCGCCTATGCACGCGCGCATGCCGCTCCCCCGCCGGAAGTGGCGTCCGCGGGCAGTTCTGCCCGCAATCGGCTCGTCGGGCTGGTCACCGAGGTCGTCTCCGACACGGTGATGAGCGAGGTCACCATGCAGTGCGGACCGTTCTCGATCGTGTCCCTGATGAGTACCGAGTCCGTGCGGGAGCTGGGTCTCGAGCCGGGCAAGGTCACCGTCGCGGTCGTCAAGGCCACGACTGTCATCGTCGAGACACCGTAGGTCGGAGGAGATGTCGATGAGAACAGTTAGACCGGCGTCCGTGGCAGTCGTTGCCATCGCTGCGCTGCTCGCCGGATGCGACGCGGATGTATCCGGTGCCGGTACGAGCAGCAATACCGCCGGGGGTGACATCACCGTGTTCGCGGCAGCATCTCTGCGCGCGTCGTTCACCGAACTCGGTGCGCGCTTCGAGGCCGAGAATGCCGGTACGGCCGTCGAGTTCAGCTTCGCAGGCTCCTCCGACCTGACCACGCAGCTGATCTCGGGTGCGCCTGCCGACGTCTTCGCCTCCGCCGATACGAAGAACATGACGAAGGCGGTCGATGCCGGCCTGGTCGCGGGCGATCCCGTCGACTTCGCCTCCAACACCCTGACCATCGTCACCGCGCCGGGTAACCCCGAACGCATCGCGTCCTTCGCAGATCTGGCGAACCCCGACATCCTGACGGTGGTCTGTGCGCCTCAGGTGCCGTGCGGTGCGGCGACGGCAGCCGTGGAAACTGCGACCGGCACGGACATCCCGGCGGTGAGCGAGGAATCGTCCGTCACCGACGTACTGGGCAAAGTCACGTCGGGTCAAGCCGATGCCGGGCTGGTGTACGTCACCGACGCAGCAGGGGCGGGTGACGCCGCGACGGCAGTGCCGTTCGCGGAATCGAGCGAAGCCGTCAACACCTATCCGATTGCGACCCTGAGTGGGTCCGAGAACGAAGCCACCGCTCGCGCGTTCGCCGAGTTCGTCACCGGACCGGTGGGCCGAGACGTCCTCGTCAGAGCAGGCTTCGAGGTTCCGTGACCGTGCGCGCCACCGATGGCGGGCGGTCGAGCGTCGGTGTACCACTGTGGATCTGCGTTCCTGCCCTCGTCGGCGCACTCGTCATCGTGGCACCGCTGGCCGCGATGTTCACCCGAATCGACTGGTCGAACTTCGTCGGCCTGATCACCTCGGAATCCGCGGTCGCAGCGCTGATCCTCAGCCTGAAAACCGCCACGGCCAGCACGGCGGTGTGCCTGCTCCTGGGTGTACCGATGGCAGTCATCCTCTCACGCAGCAACATTCGAGGTCTGTCGATTCTTCGCACCCTCGTGGTGCTCCCCCTCGTCCTGCCGCCAGTGGTCGGCGGTATCGCGCTGCTCTACACCTTCGGCCGCCAAGGATTGTTGGGCGAACATCTCGACGCATTCGGCATTCGAATCGCGTTCACGACCTCCGCCGTCGTGTTGGCGCAGGTGTTCGTATCTCTGCCCTTTCTCGTCGTCAGTGTCGAAGGTGCCCTGCGCACAGCGGGCGACCGCTTCGACGTGGTTGCCGCGACTCTGGGGGCCACTCCCACCACAGTCCTGCGCCGCGTCACGGTTCCCCTGATCCTGCCCGGACTGATGTCCGGGACCGTTCTCGCGTTCGCGCGTGCACTCGGCGAATTCGGAGCGACCTTGACCTTCGCCGGATCGCTCGAGGGCGTCACCCGAACATTGCCCCTCGAGATCTACCTGCAGCGCGAGGCCGATCCCGATGCCGCGGTGGCGTTGTCGCTGGTACTCATTCTGGTCGCTGCCCTCGTCGTCGTCACCGCGCATCGACACCGTTCGGCCGGCCCGTCATGAGCTCACTGCACGTGCGCGCCACTGTCGATGTTCGCGGCATCGATATCGAACTGGACGTCGAGGAAGGTGAGACGGTGGCCGTCCTCGGACCGAACGGTGCCGGCAAATCGACACTTTTGCAATTGATCTCGGGAACTGTGATACCCGACGACGGTCTTGTCCGACTCGGCGACGACGTGTTGACCGACACCTCTTCGAACACCGTCGTTCCGATACATGCGCGGGGTGTGGCCACTCTGGCGCAGGACGCCCTGCTGTTCCCCCACATGAACGCCAGGACGAACGTCGCCTTCGCGCCGAGGAGCGCGGGTGGGAGTCGAGCGTCCTCGAACGCTGTGGCCGACAAGTGGCTCGAGGCCGTCGGGGCCTCCCACCTGGGCGACCGCAAGCCGGACCGCCTGTCCGGCGGGCAAGCCCAACGTATCGCCATCGCACGGGCCCTCGCAGCGGACCCTCGTCTGTTGCTGCTCGACGAACCCCTGGCGGCGTTGGACGTCGAAACGGCACCGGCGGTCCGCCGAGTGCTGCGCTCCGTACTGCGAGAAGGCCGCCGCACGGCACTGATCGTCACCCACGATCTGCTCGACGTCGTAGCGCTCGCCGATTCGGTCGCGATCGTGGACGGCGGGCGCGTCGTCGAGCGGGGGTCGGTCGCCGACGTACTGGCAGCACCGCGAAGCGAATTCGGTGCCCGGATCGCCGGGGTCAACCTACTGTCGGGCCGCGCTGTAGACGCCGACGGCACAACGGCTCTGAGCACCAGTTGGGGCCTGACCGTCCACGGATCCGGACAACACGACACGGGAACGTCGCTCGTCGCGGTCTTCTCTCCTGCTGCGGTCTCGGTGCACCCGACGGCACCCCATGCCAGCCCACGGAACGTCTTCGAGGTGGTGGTCGAGGACATGGAGGTGCAGGGATCGGGAATTCGTGTCCGGTCTCGCGCGCACCCTGACGGCTCCCCCGGAATGGCTGCCGACATCACCCCCGCCGCAGTCGCCGATCTCGGGCTGGA
Source organism: Rhodococcus sp. NPDC078407 (assembly GCF_044542515.1). Lineage (NCBI taxonomy): Bacteria > Bacillati > Actinomycetota > Actinomycetes > Mycobacteriales > Nocardiaceae > Rhodococcus > Rhodococcus sp. NPDC078407. The sequence continues at coordinate 65,301 of NZ_JBITUQ010000009.1, forward strand.
GCCGGGCCGCAGCGTGTACTTCGTAGTGAAGAGTCTCGAGGTGGCGTTGCATCCTGCGTTGCCGTCGCAGCACCAACACAGTCAGTGGCGTAGTTGACGGTCGCTGCCGATCACCAGCCATTTTCCGGACAGCACCCGCCCTGCCACAGCGAGCATGCGCAAGGACACGAAGACCCCCAGTCCGATCCAGATTCCCACCAAGCCCCAATCGAAGACCAGGGCCGACCAGATGAACGGCAAGAAGCCCACGACAGCGCACGCCATGGTTGCATTCCGGAGGAAGGCCGCGTCGCCGCTGCCGAGCAGAACTCCATCCAACGCGAACACGACGCCGGCAATGGGAATGATGGCGACGAAGATCCACCAGATCGAATGCATCTGATCGATGACCGACGCATCGCCGGTGAACAGGTCCGGGATGAACCAACGTCCGGCGGCGAAGACGCCGGCCAGGACCACCGCGAATACCGTCGACCATGCCGTCAACCGCCCTGCCAGAGCGCGCGCATCCTCGGTCCTACCGGCTCCCAACGCTGCCCCGACGAGGGTCTGAGCGGCAATCGCCAGCGAATCGAGCATCAGCGATACCAGGTTCCACATGTGCAGTACCACCTGGTTCGCGGCAACCGAGGCGGCACCGAACCTGGACGCGACTGCAGCGGCGGAGAGGAAGCAGGCCTGAAATGCAAGACTCCGCACGATCAGATCGCGACCGAGTGTCAACTGTGCACGCATCACCGACCATCGCGGACGCAGTTCGGTGCTCTGTCGAACGACTGCGACGACGAACAGCGCTCCGGCTACGGCTTGACCGATCACGTTCGCCACGGCCGATCCCACCAAGCCCAGATGTGGGAATCCGAGAAGCCCGTGAACCAGCAATGGGCAGAGCACAGCAGACACTCCGAAGCCGAATACGACGAGACGTAGAGGTGTCACCGTGTCCTGGACACCGCGCATCCACCCGTTTCCTGCCAGCGAGATCAGGATGAACGGAACGCCGAACAGGGCTACCCGCAGCCATGCGGTCGCTTCGGTAGCGATATCGCCACCTCCGGTCAGTAACGACACGACGGGCTCGGCCGCGAGCTGCACGATTGCGACGATCGCGATGCCGAGTCCGATGGCCAACCAGGTGGCTTGCACCCCTTCGCCGACGGCATCGCGTTCACGTCCGGCACCGTGCATGCGAGCGGCCCGGGCGGTGGTGCCGTAGGACAGGAACGTCAGCTGGGTACTGACCTGAGCGAGTATCAGACCGCCGATCGCCAGGCCGGCGAGCGCCAACGCGCCGAGTCGGCCGACCACCGCGGCATCGAACAACAGATACAGCGGCTCCGCCGCCAGGACGCCCAGCGACGGAAGGGACAAGCCGAGAATCCGACGAGCCGTGACCGGGGTGGAACTCACGATGCGGACAATGCCCCGCGCAGAGCATCGATGACATCGCCCAGCTCACCGGTGGCGGTGTACCCCGCCGCGTTGCGGTGACCGCCACCCCCGAGTGTGCACGCCACGGCCGACACGTCGATCTGGGTCTTCGAACGCAACGAGACCACCCAGACGGTGCCGGATTCCTGTTGCTTCAACACCGCGGCCACTTCGGCTTCGGAGGTGGTGCGGACGATGTCGATGACGCTCTCGATCTCTTCGGACCGCAACCCGGCCGCGTCCTCGCTTCGGATGACCGCATATACCAACCCGAGTCCGTCGGCCGCGTCGGGAACCAACGATGCCGAACCGAGCACCGACCCGAGCATCGGCAGCCAGTTGAACGGATGAGTATCGAGTAACTTTCGCGCAATGTGCGCACCGTCGATTCCCGTTGCCAACAGCCTCTCGGCCAGCAGGTGCGAACCCGGGCGGACCCAACGGAACGATCCCGTGTCGGTGACCAATCCGGCGAACAACAGATGCGCCAGATCGGCATCGATGTCGACACCCCACTGATCGAGCAGACGGACGATCACGGCCGTGGTGGACTCCGCTGAAGCGTGCACCACGTTGACCGTTCCGAACCGGGTGTTGCTGCGGTGATGATCGATGACCAGGCTGGCCGACGCGGAGTCGAGTCGGCCGCCCAACGACCCCAGCCGGCCCCGACTTCCTGCGTCCACCGTGACCACGAGGTCCACAGCGTCGGCCACCTTGTCTGCATCGACCAGAAGGTGCCGCCCGGGGAGTTCGTCCATGGACTCGGGTAAGGACGCAGGAGTTGCGAACGCCACCTGGACGGCCGCACCGCGTCGTTCGAGTACCGAACCCAGCGCAAGCCCACTACCGATCGTGTCGGCGTCGGGCTGGACGTGACACAGTACCGTCACCGACGATGCGCGCTCGAGCATCTCGATCGCTTGCGCCAGATCCTCGTCGAACTCCGACCGCGCTGCCGAACCATCGGACATCGTCAGTCTGCTTCGGCGGGCTCGACGCCTGCAGGAGTGGAGCCTGCGGAATGACCGTCCATGTCTGCAAGCTCGCGGGGGGCTTTGTACGGGTCCGGATCGCCGGCGGGCTTGGCGTTCGCACGGGCACGGGCCAGCTCCTCGTCGGCCACTCGGGCGCGTTCGAGCAGGTCTTCCATGTGCCGCGCGGTGTCGGGCACCGTGTCGGTCACGAACGTCAATGTCGGTGTGTACCGCACACCCGTTCCGGCTCCGACCTTCGAGCGCAGCACACCCTTCGCCTTCTCCAGTCCGGCCGCAGCAGCCTGCAGATCGGGCGGAGTGTCGAGGTCTTCCCCCATGACGGTGTAGTACACCGTGGCGTCGTGCAGATCAGCGGTCACCTTGGTGTCGGTGATGGTCACGAACGCCAGCCGTGGATCCTTGATCTCGTGATCGATCGCCGTTGCAACGATGGCGGCGATTCTCTTGGACAACTTACGAGCCCTGGCCTGATCCACCACGACAATCACACTCCTCTTTCATGGCCGGACGTCGATTCTGTCGCGACGTCCAGCAGTTGTGCACTTCACGTTCAACGGAACGATGCCCGGCGAACTTCCCGGATCAATCCTCGGGCCCGAAGATTCTCCGGCGCACTGCCAACAATTCCAGATCGTGGCGTTCGGCGACATGCCGTTCGCACTCGTCCAGCTTGTCGTGCAGCAGATCCACATCGGTGCCGGCAGCCGCGACTCCCAGCAACGACCGTCGAATACGTTCTCGCTCACCGGTTTCCGCTGCCGACACGCCCAACCTCTGCAGGTCACCCAGGACCGGTTCCATCATCGACCGCTTCTCGGCCAGCGAACGTACGTCCCCCAACAACACGTCCAACTCCAGAGCACCCAGATACACGCTGACGTCCTTCGATCGGCTCCGACGACAAAGCCGGTGGCGGTACAGATCTCGTACCACCACCGGCTCGAAAGTCGGAGCGCAGTGTCACTCCCCTGGCTTCACCACCGAGCCGACGCGACCGGATGCGGAGCCGTAAGGCTCCGCATCACTACTAGTCGCGCGGCTTTTCACGGAGTTCGTACGCCTCGATGACATCGCCCACCTTGATGTCGGAGTACGTCACCGTCAAACCACACTCGTATCCTTCACGAACCTCGACCGCGTCGTCCTTCTCGCGGCGAAGCGAGGAGATCGTGACCGTCTCGGCGACGACCGCATTGTCACGGAGCAGACGCGCCTTGGCATTGCGACGGATCGTACCCGAGGTGACGAGGCAACCGGCGATGTTTCCGACCTTGGAGGAACGGAACAGCGCGCGGATCTCGGCCTGACCCAGCGCAACCTCTTCGTAGATCGGCTTGAGCATGCCCTTGAGGGCCTTCTCGATCTCGTCGATGGCCTGGTAGATCACCGAGTAGTACCGAATATCGACGCCTTCACGGTTGGCGAGCTCGGTTGCCTTGCCTTCGGCCCGAACGTTGAAGCCGATGATGATCGCGTTGGACGCCGACGCCAGGTTGACGTTGGTCTCCGTGACGCCACCGACACCGCGGTCGATGACACGCAATTCGACCTCGTCGTCGATCTGGATTCCGAGCAAGGCCTCCTCGAGAGCCTCGACGGTTCCCGAGTTGTCACCCTTGAGGATCAAGTTGAGCTGCGAAGTCTCCTTCAGAGCTGCATCGAGATCGTCGAGGCTGATGCGCTTGCGGCTCTTGGCTGCCAGCGCGTTGCGCTTACGGGCATTACGGCGATCGGCGATCTGGCGAGCAATCCGGTCCTCGTCGACGACCAGCAGGTTGTCGCCTGCACCGGGCACCGACGTGAAGCCGATGACCTGGACGGGCCGAGACGGCATCGCTTCGGTGACGTCCTCGCCGTGCTCGTCGACCATGCGGCGGACGCGTCCGTAGGCGTCGCCGGCAACGATCGAGTCACCGACACGGAGCGTTCCGCGGGCGATGAGCACGGTCGCGACCGGGCCACGACCACGGTCGAGGTGCGCCTCGATGGCAACACCCTGAGCTTCCATGTCCGGGTTGGCACGAAGGTCGAGTGAGGCGTCGGCCGTCAGCAGAACTGCTTCGAGGAGGGCATCGATGTTGGTGCCCTGCTTGGCAGAGATGTCGACGAACATCGTCTCGCCGCCGTATTCCTCGGCGACCAGACCGTACTCGGTCAGCTGCTGCCGGATCTTGTCCGGGTTCGCGCCTTCCTTGTCGATCTTGTTGACCGCGACCACGATCGGCACATCGGCCGCCTGAGCGTGGTTGATCGCTTCCACCGTCTGCGGCATGACACCGTCGTCGGCTGCGACCACCAGGATCGCGAGGTCGGTGGCCTTGGCACCACGGGCACGCATGGCCGTGAAGGCCTCGTGACCGGGGGTGTCGATGAACGTCACGAGACGTTCGTTGCCTTCGAGCTCGGTCAGAACCTGGTACGCACCGATGTGCTGCGTGATTCCGCCGGCCTCGCCCTCGCGCACCGTGGTGTTACGAATCGAGTCCAGCAGTCGAGTCTTACCGTGGTCGACGTGGCCCATGACGGTGACCACCGGGGGACGCTGTTCGAGATCTTCCTCGCCGCCGGCGTCCTCGCCGTAAGTGAGGTCGAACGAATCGAGCAGTTCACGATCTTCGTCCTCCGGGCTGACGACCTGGACGACATAGTTCATCTCGCCGCCGAGCAGCTCCAGCGTCTCGTCGTTGACCGACTGCGTCGCGGTGACCATCTCGCCGAGATTGAACAGTGCCTGAACCAATGCTGCCGGGTTCGCGTCGATCTTGTCCGCGAAGTCCGAGAGCGACGCGCCGCGGGCGAGACGAATGGTCTCGCCGTTGCCGCGGGGCAGCCTGACGCCGCCGACTGCGGGAGCCTGCATGCTCTCGTACTCGGCGCGTTTCGCACGCTTCGACTTGCGACCGCGACGGACTGCTCCGCCGGGACGACCGAAGGCACCGGCTGCTGCGCCGCGCTGACCGGGGCGTCCACCGCCGCCGGGACGGCCGCGGAATCCACCTGCGGGAGCGCCGCCTGCCGGGGCACCACCGGGAGCGCCGGGAGCGCCGCCACCGCGGTAGCCACCACCGCCGCCGCCGCCCGGACGTCCGCCCGGAGCGCCACCGGGGCGACCGGGGCGTCCTGCTGCGGGCCCCGGACGAGCCGAACGGGTCGGCATCGCACCGGGGTTGGGGCGAGGAGGCATCGAGCCGGGGCTCGGACGAGGTCCGGCCTGGCCCGGAGCGGGACGAGGCCCACCCTGACCGGGAGCGGGACGGTTGCCCGCCGACGGTGCGGCGGGACGAGGCCCACCCTGTCCGGGAGCGGGACGTCCGCCACCGGGACGAGGCGCACCGGGAGCGGGGCGCGGAGCCGGTCGCTCCACGGGGGCCGACGAGTACGGATTGTTGCCGACACGCGGCGCCTTGGGGCCGGGCTTGGGGCCGGGACCAGCAGGCTTGGGTGCTGCCGGAGCAGATGCTGCGGCATCGGCCGAGGCGGCCGGTGCCTGCTCTGCCGGTGCAGCGGGCTGCGGCGTCGGCGCAGCAGGTGCCGGTGTGGGCGCGGCGACCGGTGCGGCTGGGGCAGCGGGAGCTATCTCTGCGGCAGTGGCCGGTGCAGCGGGTGCCTCCGGCTCGGCCGGGCGTGCTGCCGGCTTCGGTCCGGGGCGAGGACCGCCCGGCTTTGCTGCGCCCGGCTTTGCCGTGCTGCCTGCAGCGCGGTCGGCCGCGGCGCGACCGTTCGGTGCTGCAGCACCGGATGCAGATGCGTCCGCGCTCGAATCTGCGGACGGAAAAGACTCACGAAGTCGACGAGCCACGGGGGCTTCGACTGTGGATGATGCGGACTTTACGAACTCGCCTTGCTCCTTGAGCCGTGCGAGTAGTTCCTTACTGGTGACACCGAGCTCTTTTGCCAACTCGTGCACGCGGGCCTTGCCTGCCACTGCTCTCCTCACTGAGAGGCCGAGCGAGGCTTGGTGCCCGCACGACCTCGGGTTATCTCCGATGGACGTTCATCGTTGGTGCTTCACGGTGTGCTCATCAGTGCTGTTGCCTGTTCTTGTCGACGGGTGTTGCTCTTGTCGTGACCTCGGCCTGCAGCAGTTCGTGCTCGTCGAGCACTGCTGACACTGCGGACGATCCCACATTTCCCGATATCCGAAACGCACGACCGAATACTCGGCGTCGCTCCGCATTGTGCAGGCACTCTCGGCTGTAGTGCAACCACGCACCACGGCCGGGCATCGAGTGCCGGACATCGGGGACGAGAGCGAATTCGTGCGAACCAGCTTCTCGAACCACGATCCTCAACAGATCGGCGGCCGGCGCTCGCTCTCTGCACCCGACGCACGTGCGAATAGGCCGGGCTTTCACAACCGGATTCTCGCGTTCGTGCGTTTGGAAAGAGAGTTCGTTACCGAACCATCGACCACTCTACCGCTGTATTGCCTCGAACTCCGCATTCCGGCCCTATGCGCTGGTCGTCTCGGGTGCCGCCGCATCGCTGCGGATATCGATGCGCCAACCGGTCAATCGTGCGGCGAGTCGGGCGTTCTGCCCTTCCTTGCCTATCGCCAGAGAAAGCTGATACTCGGGAACCACCACGCGGGCGGCGCGAGCAACAGCATCGACGACGGTCACAGACACAACCTTCGACGGCGAGAGCGCATTCCCGACGAACGTGGCCGGGTCCTCGTCGAAATCGATGATGTCGATCTTTTCGCCTGCCAGTTCACTCATCACGTTGCGCACTCGCTGTCCCATCGGTCCGATGCAGGCACCTTTGGCGTTGAGGCCCGACACCGTGGAGGCGACAGCGATCTTCGACCGGTGACCGGACTCGCGGGCCACCGCGACGATGTCGACGGAACCGTCGGCGATTTCGGGCACCTCGAGGGCGAACAATTTGCGCACCAGATTGGGGTGAGTGCGGGAGAGGGTGATCTGCGGCCCCCGGTTGCCCCGAGCAACGCCGACGACGTAGCACTTGATTCGTTCGCCGTGCTCGTAGGTTTCCCCCGGAACCTGCTCGGCGGGCGGAAGCAGGCCGTCGGCTCCGTTCGCTTCGCTGCCGATGCGCACGATGACGGTGCCCTTCGCGTTGGCACGCGTGTCGCGCTGGATCACTCCGTTGACGATCTCACCCTCGTGGGTCGAGTACTCACCGAAGGAGCGCTCGTGTTCGGCGTCGCGCAAGCGCTGCAGAATGACCTGTCGCGCGGTGGTGGCCGCGATGCGCCCGAAGCCCTCCGGGGTGTCGTCCCACTCGGAGATCACGTTGCCGTCGGCGTCGATCTCCTTGGCCATCACTCGAACCGAGCCGGTCTTGCGATCGACGTCGATCCACGCGTTGGACTGATGCCCCTCGGTGTGCCGGTAGGCGGTCAACAACGCGGTCTGGATCGTCGAGATCACCATCTCGATCGGAATTCCCTTGTCCGCCTCGATGGCGCGCAGTGCGGCAATGTCGATATTCACTTGTTCGACCCTTCTTCCGGTGCTTCCACGTCCACGATTTCGTCAGCGTTCGCAGGTGAGGGCCTGCTGCCGACCACGCCACCCGCCAGGTCCATCTCTTCGGCGGTGGGCTTCGAGAATTCCACCTGTACAACAGCTTTCACGACGTCTGCCAGAACGATCGACCTTGTGGACAGCACGCCCTTGTCCTTGATCACCACGGTGACCGAGTCTGCGTCGAGCTCGCCGACGCGACCGTCGAGCTTGCTCTCGGCCAGTTCGATGCGCACTTTGCGTCCGCGTGCCCGACGCCAGTGCCGGGCCTCGGTCAGCGGCCGGTCGATTCCGGGAGTGGTGACTTCCAGCGTGTACGGCGCCTCACCGAAATCCGGAACCGCGTCGAAGGCGTCCGAGATCTCGCGGCTCAGCTCCGGGAGCGCGTCCAGGTCGATGCCCTCGTCGCGATCGACCATGATGCGCACTGCGCTGTGCTTGCCTGCGGCGACGACGTTCACGTCCTCGAGGTCGTAACCACGTTCCCGCACGAGGTCGGCGAGCAGTTCGACAACCCTTTCCTTGGACGGAACAGGCATGTCGCGAACTCCTCGTGTGTAGTTGTGGGCTGTCCGGCGAGCGGCAGCCGGACTGCGTTTGCCGAACCAACAGACTACCGCCCCGCGGACAGTGCTCGTGACCACCTTCGGCGTCGCGACACGCGGGCACGGCACGTGCGGGCACCGCGGTCTGGCACGATGTCGGGGTGCCCACGCCGACCGCTCCCTTCGCGCTCAGTCGCCGCGGGTTGTTTCGACTCGCCGGTGCCGCTGCCCTGTCGGCCGCCACCGTCTCCACTGTTGCGGCCTGCTCCGACGAAGAAATTTCGGGCCCCGAGCTCGATTCTCTGACCGCACAGTTGCGTGCTGCTCGGAGCGACGCCGCAGAAGCCACCGCGGCGTCGACCGTAATTCCCGACTATGCCGCTGCGCTCGCTATCGTTGCGGCTCAGCGCACGGAGCACGCCGTTGCACTCGACACGGAAATCGCCCGCGCCACCGGCGCCTCGACCGACACGTCGTCCACCGCGACCACCACCACATCTGCTCCCACGACCCCGCCCCCGGACATCGCGGCGGTGCGGGAGATGTTGACTTCCTCTGCCGGCAGCGCAGCAACTGTGGCTCGCAACGAAAGCGGTTACCGAGCAGGACTTCTCGGTTCCATCAGCGCCTCGTGCACGGTCGCGGCACGGGTGGTTCTGGCATGAGCGATCCGGGTCCGGAACAGCAAGGCCTGATCGACGCCCTCGAAGCCGAATATGCGGCCGTGTTCGCCTACGGCGTCGTCGCGGCGTTCTCCAACCCCGCGCGCGCTGACCTGGTTGCGTCGAACACTGCTGCCCACCGCGCGCGCAGGGACGCGACCATCGACGCGCTGCAGGCAGCCAGTGTCTCTGTTCCACTTCCCGATCCGGCCTATGCAGCACCGTTTCCGGTGACCGATGCGATTTCGGCTGCTCGATTGGCCGCCCAGGCCGAGATCGACACGTCCGTGGCATGGCGTTCGCTGATCGAGCGCAGCCAGTCCGGCGGCACGCGCGAGATGGGAGTACAAGCGCTGACCGACGCAGCGGTGCGGCTCGCGACGTGGCAGCAGATCTTGGGCGTCACGCCCTCGTCCACAGCGTTCCCCGGTCAGCCTTGACCGATCTCGACTAGGGCCGCATCTCGTACCGGCCGTCGTACGAGACGACCTCGTTCCAGACCGTCTCGAAACGGCCCGCGTCGACCACCGGCTTGCGAACGGCAGCGAGAGCCCATTCTTGCTGCGCCGCAGACGATGACGGTTTCCCGTACAGCGCGATGGCGTAGCCGGAGAAATCTCTGATCTGAAAATCGAAGATCTGGTCCATCAGTTCGGGCGAGATCTCGTCGGCCTGTTCGAGAAGGAGGTGACCGTAGACGACGAGAGAGAACAGATGACCCACCACGAGTAGGAAGTCGAGGTCCTTCTGCTGTTCCGCATCGGGCGCACAGGTGGCGAGGAAATCCGAGAACGCCCGCGCCTGCTCGTAGAAGCGCCCGACGTTGGGAATGCCGGAATGCTTCCGATACACCGGATTCCAGTCATGGAACCGAACCGAGCTCGCACCGCGAGCGGGACCCTGAGCGAAGAAGAATCCGTCGTCCGTCGGCTCGATGCTGGTTCCGACGTCGGGGTAGTCGGTGGGTGAGAACATGTACGCCGGCATGAACTTGAGCATCAATGCGACGTTGACGTGCACGGTGCCCTCGAGCTTGGGAAGTGTTCCGATCAGCTGGGCGGCCTCACGAAAATAGCTGTTCTTCTCGTACCCCTTGGCTGCGATGACATCGTGCAACAACCGAACGACGGTTTCGCCTTCCGAGGTGACCTTGGCCTTGGTCATCGGGTTGAACAGCAGGTACCGCCGGTCCTCGGGTCCGGCAGCACGGAAGTAGTCCAACGCTCGGGCGCTGAAGAGCTTCATGGCGATCAGGCGCGAATAGCCGTCGACGAACGCGCTGCGTACGTGCGGGAAAACGGTCACGGGATTGCCGTAGAGGATCCTGTTGTTCGCGTGCGTGATCGCCTCGTAGAACGCGTGCTCACAGATTCCGATCGAACCGGTGCAGAGATTGAACTTGCCGACGTTGACCGTGTTCAATGCCGCAGAGAAGGCGTCGGTGCCGGTGTGCAGAATGTCCTGGGCTCGAACCGGATAGTTCTCCAACGAGAAGTTGCTGACGTACATCTGGCCGTGTACGACGCTCTCGCGCAACCGATACGCGGGATGCGCGCTGTCGGCAACGAAGAAGACGTACGAATCCGGACCTTCGACGTCGGTGCGCCGACCGAACACCGACACCATGCCCGCGACGTTGCCGTTTCCGATGTAGTACTTCTCCCCCGACGCGGTGAACTCCAGGTCGCTGTCGTCGACGGCGGGTGTCAGCAACATATCGGTGGAGTAGACGTCGGCACCGTGTGCCTGCTCGGACAAGCCGAACGCCATCACGCCACCACGGTCCAACTCCGACGCCGCACGCCGCTTGGCGTCGTCGTTGGCACTCATCCAGATCGGGCCGAGGCCGAGTACCGTGACCTGCCAGGTGTACCAGTAGGCCAAGCCGTAGAAACCCAGAATCTCGCTCAGCGCGGCGTTGCGGGCTGCGTCCCAACGCGTGTTCGACGCGCCGTCGGCATACGCCGCGGGAGTGGAGAACGTCGCGAACAACTTCTGCTCGGCGACGAACTCCAGGAACTCGGCGGGCCAGACGCTGTCGAGATCGTCCGCCAACAGTCGGTCTTTACCGCGACTCTCGAACCACTCGATCAACGCACGCAACTGTCGGCGAGAGCCTTCGTCGAGCTCTGCCGGGTCGAAAGTAGTTGGATCGAACAGCGCATACTGAGCCACGGTGTGACCTCTCCTAGTCGTGTGACCCGAAGCTACCAGCGGGTACACAACCGCGCAGAGAGATCGCGAGACTCGCTCACGGAGTGCGGCGTACGGCCTTCACGATCTCCTCGACCGCCGAATCGATGTCCAGTTCGCGACTCTCACCGGAGAATCGATCGCGGATCTCGACCTTGCCGTCGGCCCAGCCGCGGCCGAGGACGACCACCAGGGGAACACCGATCAGTTCCGAGTCCTTGAACTTGACCCCCGGCGAGGCCTTGCGATCATCGAACAGGACCTCGATGCCCTGTGTATCGAGTTGTGTCGCAATGGATTCCGCGCCGGCTCGTGCGGCGTCGTCCTTGTTCGCGATCACCAGATGGACATCGGCGGGAGCGACCTCCGACGGCCACCGCAGGCCCTTGTCGTCGTGCATCTGCTCGGCGATCACGGCCACCAGACGAGAGACGCCGACACCGTAGGAACCCTGAGTGAGGCGAACCGGCTTACCGGTCTCGCCGAGAACATCGACCGAGAACGCGTCCGTGTACTTGTACCCGAGCTGGAAGATGTGTCCGATTTCGATTCCGCGTGCACTGACGAGGGGTCCGCGGCCGTCGGGCGACATGTCACCGTCGCGCACCTCGGCCGCCTCGATCGTCCCGTCGGGAACGAAGTCTCGACCGGCGACGAGGTTCACCACATGCTTACCCTGGACATCGGCGCCGGTGATCCAGGACGTGCCGTCGACCACGCGCGGGTCGACGAGGTAGCGAACTCCGTTGGCCTGCAACCCGCGCGGTCCGATGTACCCCTTGACGAGGAACGGGTTGGCCACGAAATCGGCGTCGGTCAGCAGCGCGAACTCGGCGGGCTCAAGGGATGCTTCGAGCCGTTTCTCGTCCACCTCACGGTCACCGGGCAACCCGATCGCGAGCAGCTCCCACTCCCCCTCGGCATTACGAACCTTGAGCAGAATGTTCTTCAGAGTGTCGGCCCCGGTCACGGTGCGACCCAGATCAGCACCATTGGCCCACTCGACGAGCGTAGCGATGGTCGGTGTGTTGCCCGTCTCGTGATCGACGGCAGCCGGCTGTCCCTCGATGGCGATGGGGTCGGGTGCCGGGGTCGTGACGGCCTCGACGTTGGCCGCGTATCCCGATTCGATGCACCGAACGTAGGTGTCCTCACCGATGTCGCTCTCGGCCAAAAATTCCTGGGAGGCGCTGCCGCCCATGGCACCCGACGTCGCAGCAACGATGACGTACGAGACACCGAGCCTGGCGAAGATGCGCTGGTAGGCCTCCCGGTGGGCGTCGTAGGACTTCTTCAGTCCGTCCTCGTCCATATCGAAGGAGTACGAGTCCTTCATAACGAATTCGCGCCCGCGCAGGATCCCCGCGCGGGGACGCTCCTCGTCGCGGTACTTGGTCTGAATCTGATAGAGCGTGACCGGAAGATCCTTGTACGAGTTGTACTCGGCCTTGACCATCAGTGCGAACAGTTCTTCGTGGGTGGGCCCCAACAGCATGTCGTTGCCCTTGCGGTCCTTCAGGCGGAACAGCGCATCGCCGTATTCGGTCCACCGATTGGTGGTCTCGTACGGCTCGCGCGGCAGCAACGCGGGCAGCGAGATCTCCTGCGCACCGATCGCGTTCATCTCCTCACGCACGACTCGCTCGACCTGCCGGAGCACCCGCAGCCCCAGAGGGAGCCAGGAGTACACACCCGGCGCGATACGACGGACGTACCCGGCGCGGACCAACAGCTTGTGGCTGTCGACCTCGGCGTCGGCCGGGTCGTCGCGAAGGGTACGGAGGAACAGCTGCGAGAGACGGGTGATCACGGGTTGTCAGACTAGTCGCTCACGCAGTGCCTGTGAGCAGGCGGCCGGGCAGTGAGTAGCCTCGAGCCCGTGCTGATTCTGCTGCCTCCCTCCGAGACGAAGTCCGACGGCGGTTCCGGAGCACCCCTCGATCTGGACCGACTGTCGTTGCCTTCGCTGACGCCACTTCGCCGAAAGCTCGCCGACGCACTGGTGGAACTCTCACACGACGTCGACGCGTCTGTCGCGGCGCTCGGTCTCGGCCCCACCCAGGTCGACGAGATAGAACGCAACGCCCGATTGTGGACCTCACCGACCACACCTGCACTGACGCGGTACACCGGTGTGCTCTACGACGCCCTCGACGCGGCATCGTTCACCCGGGCCGGTAAAGCACGAGCGGATGCGCGCCTGTGGATCGGGTCGGCACTGTTCGGGGCCGTCCGCGCCTCCGATCCGATCCCGTCGTATCGGCTCTCCGGCGGGTCCACGATTCCGAACTTCGGCACCCTGCGATCGCATTGGAAGCCGGAGTTGTCCGAGGCGATACTGGCCGAGGACGAGGGAATCGTGGTCGACCTCCGATCCGGCACATATCAGCAACTCGGTCCCGTCCCCGGGGCTATCACCGCGACAGTGCTCACCGAGAAGCCCGACGGCAGTCGATCCGTGGTGAGCCACTTCAACAAACACCACAAGGGGTTGCTAGCGCGCGCCCTCACCCTGACCACCGCCGAACCGAAAGACGTCAAAGCCGTTGCGCGCGTGGCGTCCAAGGCGGGCCTGCGTGTGGAAGTGGCGTCGAGCACCGAAGTGGTCGTACTCACCGAATGAACGACGTACCCGCACTGCTCCGCAGAGGGGCCGACGCCTCGTTCGGCAAGACCAAGAGCCAACGCGTCGCCGATGATGTCGCCGATCGCCTCGTATCGATGGATGCCACCGAACTCGGGACCCGGGCACTGACCAACATGATCGAGACCATGTACGAAAATGGCTGGCAGCCCATGGATCTGATACATGTGGTGCGGCGTCAGCACACTGTGGCCGTGGCCAATCTCGCTGCCGCTGTGCTGCTGCACCAGGCCGATCTCTCCGATGCCGACTCACGGGCCCCGCAGGACTGGGTGGATCAGATGTCCACGATCTGTGAGCAGTTCCCCAAGGTTGCGGCTCGGGTCGAGGCCACGCCCGATTTCCTGACCGCATACCTGGTCTCCTCGGGAAAGTCCGATTACATCGCAGCCAGTGATCAGTGGCTGAACGTGCTCAGCCTGCTCGGTCTGTGGCAGACGCTGCCCCGCTGGCCTCAGCTGGGCCCCAAACCGTCCCAGTGGCCACGGATTCGTCCCACGGTGACGGGTGTCGCGGGCTCCGATTCACCGAACACCAAGATGCTGACCAAGATTCGTGGTCTGCTGGCCAAGGCCGACGCCACCGACTTCGAGGAGGAAGCCGAAACGCTGACGGCCAAGGCGCAGGAGCTGATGACGCGCTACTCCATCGACACCATGCTGCTGGCGCAGGGTCACGTCGATTTGCATGGTCGACGCGTGCACGTGGACGGCCCGCATGCCCCGGCCAAGGCGCAGCTACTGCACGTCGTCGGAACGGCCAACCGGGTCAAGGCAATCTGGGACTCCGAGTTCGCGGTTGCCACCTTGGTCGGAGCCCCGGTCGATGTGGAGCAGACCGAATTGCTGTTCACCTCACTGCTGGTGCAGGCCACCCGCGCCCTCGGCCATTCCCCGGAGGCCAAGAAGCGCAAGAAGGCCGGCTCGGCGGCATTCGGCAAGGCGTTCCTCTACGCGTACGCGATCCGAATCGGAGACCGGCTGAGCGACGCCGACGCGCACGCGCTGGAGGAAGTTCGCCACGAATCCGGTGACCTCCTACCGATACTGGCAGCGCAGACCGTCGCCGTCGAGGCCGAATTCGACCGGCTGTTCCCCACCGCGAAACCGATGCGCGGTCCTCGTCTGGACGCCGAGGGGTGGGATTCGGGCCAGGCCGCGGCGAATCGGGCCGATCTGAGCCGCTGACATCTGCCCACAGAATATTCGGTTGCCTACCTGTGCAGGTGCGCGGCCGAACATTCTGTCGGCATACTCAACGACGGCGCTCGGCCCTGGCGCACGCGCGGTGAGCAAAAGCTGAGGGATCAGCCCTTCTGAGCGTCTTCCTGCGCAGCCTGAGCCTGAGCGACCTGCTGCGGGGTGAAGCGGATGAACACCGCAGCGATACCCGCGACCACGGCGCAGACGGCGCAGCAGAACAGCGCGAACATGTAGCCCGAGCTCAGTGCATCGAGCTGGCCCTCGTTCATCAGCGTCGCCGGTCCGGAGATTCCGCCCAACGAGAGGGTTCGCGAGGTGACCAAGGCGCCGATGACGGCGAGGGCCAACGGCCCACCGAGCGTCTGGGCAACCAGCGAAATCGCGGTCAACGGTCCGATCTCGGTGGGGCTCACTCCGGCAATGGCGCACAGCGGTAGGGGCACGACCGTCAGGCCGACACCGAAGCCGATGCCGATGACGGGAAAGAACAGCCCGGGAAAGTAGGACGAATCGGCGTCCATCGTCGCAACCGACACCATGAGCCAGCCGACCATGATGACGGCACCGCTCAGGATCAACCACCGCGGAGCAATGCGAGTCACCAGCTGCGACGCCAGGAAGGCAGCGGCACCGAGGCCGAAGGCGAACGGTACGAACGCCAGGCCCGCGTACAGCGGGCTGTACCCCAAAATGTCCTGGACGAACAGGGCCACGTAGGCGGCGAGACAGAACATCACTCCACCGGCGAAGAAGATGGCCACGAACGTCGCGACCCGATCCCGGTTGCGGAACAGCGAGAACGGCAGCAGCGGATTGTCGGCACGCCGCTCGACGAGCAGGAACAGTCCGAGAAAGAGCAGCCCGGCAATCAGCGACACGATGACGATCGGGCTGGTCCAGCCCAACTCGGTACCTTCGCTCAGCGCCAACACCACACCGGTGCAGCCCAGGGTGGCCAGAATCGCGCCGGGAACGTCGAGCGGCAATTTCTCCCCGACCGTCTCCTGCAGCGACACGACCGCGAGCACCGCGATGACCACACCGATCGGCACGTTGATCAGGAAGATCCAGCGCCAGGACACCTCGGTCAGTGCGCCGCCGATGATCAGACCCGCGATGGAACCGACACCTGTCATGGCCGCGTAGATCGCAATGGCCTGATTGCGCACCGGGCCGGGCGCAAAGGTGGTTGCCACCAATGCGAACGCCGTGGGCGACGCCACCGCAGCTCCCACGCCTTGCAGGGCCCTCGCCGCCACGAGCGTGGCTTCGTCGACCGCGAGACCGCACAGCAGCGAGGCGATCGTGAACAGCACGACGCCGGCCAGAAACATCTTCTTTCGCCCGAACGCATCGCCGAGCCTGCCACCGAGCAGCATCAGTCCACCGAACGCCAAGGCGTACGAGGTCAGCACCCAGTTGCGCCCCGCGTCGGACAAGCCGAGGTCCGCCTGCAGAGGTGCCAGGGCCAGGTTGGCCACCGTGCCGTCGAGGACCACCATCAACTGCAGGCCGCTCAGGACGATGATCGCCATCCCGAACGCCCGGGTCGTCACCGGGTACTTGATCTCGGTGGCGGGGGGTTGGGACATCGATGACTCAGGCACGAGCGTTCACGTTACCGGCGTTTACAGAGAAACCGGCAACGGTTCCGATAACCACGATGGCAGGAGGCCTGATGCCTGCTTCGCTCACGGCCTCGGCGACGGTGCTCAGATCCGCCCGAACTTCACGTTGAGTGCGCATGGTGCCCTCCTGTACGACGATGACCGGGGTGTCGGACGGCCGGCCGCCTGCCATGAGTACGTCGGCGAACTTGCCGATCCGCTCGACGGCCATCAGCAACACGATCGTGCCCTTGAGTTTGGCCAGCGCGTCCCAGTCGACCAACGAATCGGGGTGGTCGGGAGCCACGTGACCGCTGACGACGACGAACTCGTGGGTGACGGCGCGATGCGTCACCGGGATTCCGGCTGACGACGGGACCGAGATCGCACTGGTGATGCCGGGCACGACGGTGACCGGGATTCCCTCGGCGGCCAACGCTTCGAGCTCCTCGTATCCCCGACCGAACACATAAGGGTCGCCGCCCTTGAGCCGAACCACGAACTTGCCCGCTTTCGCGCCGTCGATGAGAGCTCGATTGATCGCCTCCTGCGCCATCGCCCGGCCGTACGGAATTTTCGAGGCGTCGATGACCTCCACGTGCGGTCCCAGCTCGGCGAGGAGCTCGGGTGGAGCGAGCCGGTCGGCCACCACGACGTCGGCGTAGGCAAGCAGTCTGCGGCCGCGCACGGTGATGAGATCCGGGTCGCCCGGGCCGCCGCCGACCAGTGCGACGCCGGTCATCGGAGCGTGGGCCGAATCGGCGACGACTCCGGACTGCAAAGCCTCGATCACGGCGTTGCGCACGGCGGCCGATCTCCGATGCTCACCACCGGCGAGCACACCGAGGGTCAACCCGTCCCATTCGGCCGACGCCGGAGTGACCGCCGTTCCGTCCTTGGCGATGTCGGCGCGGACGCAGAAGATCTTGGACGCGGTGGCCTCGGCGACGATGGCGACGTTGGTCTCGGCCTCGTCCGTGCAGGCAATGGCATACCAGGCGTCGGCGAGATCACCGGAGCGGTAGTCGCGCAATTCGAGGGTCACCTGCCCGGCGGTCGCCATCGCCTCCACTGCGGGCGTGGCCTCGCGAGTGATGACGTGCACCACGGCACCGGACGAGATGAGCAGCGGCAACCTCCGTTGCGCGACGGTGCCGCCCCCGACCACGACGACACGTCGTCCGTCCAGATTCAGGCCGACCAAATAGGGAGAATCAGTCGCGTTCACGGGAAGAAACGCTACCGCGCGCGCTGAACTCGCTTTTCGTCCCATACGGGCTCGTCGGATTCGTACGCCTGCCCGGTGCTGCCGAACACCAGGAATCTGTCGAAACTGCGGGCGAACCAGCGGTCGTGCGTCACCGCGATGACGGTCCCCTCGAATGCGGCGATCGCGTCTTCGAGAGCGTCGGCCGACATGAGATCGAGGTTGTCGGTCGGTTCGTCCAGCAGCAACAGCGTTGCGCCGGACAGTTCCAGCAGAAGGATCTGCACGCGGGCCTGCTGCCCGCCCGAGAGATTGTCGTACGACTGCTCGGCCGCTCGGGCCAGACCGTAGCGGTCCAGTGCCCTACCAGCGGCCTCTCTACCCATACCGTCGCGGTGTTCGTTGCCCATGTGCAAGATGTCGAGGAGTGTGTTGCCCGCCAGATCCGGACGAGTGTGGGTCTGCGCGAACAGCCCGGGCCGGACGCGTGCGCCGAGCACCGCGGTGCCGGTGTGCGGAACCGGATCGAGTGCGAGTTCCTGGACCGGCTCGTGCTCCTTCTCGGGATCCGTGCCACCGTTGGCAAGCAATCGCAGGAAGTGCGATTTGCCGGAACCGTTGGAGCCCAGCACGGCGACGCGGTCTCCGTACCAGATCTCGGTGTCGAACGGCTTCATCAGGCCGGTCAGTTCCAGAGCCGAACAGACCAACGCGCGCTTGGCCGTTCGTCCGCCTCGCAGCCGAACGGTGACGTGCTGCTTCAACGGCACTGCCTCGGGAGGCCCGGCCTCCTCGAACTTGGCCAATCGCGTTTGTGACGCGTGGTAGCGAGCGGCGACGCCGTCGTTGAACTTCGCCTTCTCGCGCAGACGCAACACCAGAGCCCGTAGTTTGACCAGTTCCTCGTCCCACCGCCGCCGCAGCTCGTCGAGCCGAGCATTCCGGTCCTCCCGGGCGGCGTGGTAGGTCGCGAATCCCCCGCCGTGCACCCAGGACGTCGCGCCGCTCACCCCCGGTTCGAGGGTCACGATTCGGTTCGCGGCGTTCGCGATCAGTTCGCGATCGTGGCTGATGAACAGCACCGACTTGTCCGAGTCGCGAATGGTCGCCTCGAGCCACCGCTTACCCGGCACGTCGAGGTAGTTGTCCGGCTCGTCGAGAAGCAACAGGTTGTCCGGCCCCGCGAACAGCGCTTCGAGCACCAGACGCTTCTGTTCGCCGCCACTGAGCGTCGATGCGGCGCGCCACTTGGCCCGGTCGAACGACATACCGAGCGCAGCGGTGGTGACCTTGTCCCAGAACGGTTCGAGGTCGTAACCGCCCACGTCACCCCAATCCGACAGGGCTTGCGCGTACTTCATCTGGGTCTTCTCGTCGTCGACCTCGATCATCGTGTTCTCGGCATCGTCGAGTGCCGTGGCCGCCGCACGCACGGCCGGCGACGCCACGGAGAGCAGCAGATCGCGCACGGTCGAGTCGTCCCGCAGCTGACCGACGAACTGCCGCATCACTCCGAGCGAGCCGGAACTCGACACCGAGCCCTCGTCGGGGGTCTCGTCACCCGCGATGATCCTCGTCAGCGTGGTCTTGCCGGTTCCGTTGGGGCCGATCAGCGCCGTCTTGGCACCGTCGCCCACTCGAAATCCGACCCCGTTCAGCAGCTGCCGCCCGTCTGGCAGAAAGTAGACGATGTCGTTGAGTTCGAGGTGGGCCACAGCGAACCAGCCAACCTCATCGGCCGAGCGATGGCCAATCGTTTTCTCGTTCTCTACGCCAGAGCCAGACTCGACGTCTCGGTCAGCACCTGCTCACCCGCATCGTCGACGTGCGCGTGGCGCACCTGCAACCGCGCCGAATCGCCGTGCAGCGTCAGCAACATGACGCCGTTGTCGAACCACGGCCCCGCCTCGGCTTCCCATTCGACTCCGGACGGTCCTACCTGAGCAGCACGCGCGAGCGTGGACAGAATTCGGGCCGCGGGTCGCTTGATGGCCAGCTTGTTGACCGCACGGATCGGGAGATCGAGCGGATTACGGAAAGGCGACATCGTCAGCTGATACGTTGCCGGCACATCGCGTCCGCCCACACCGAAATCCGCGTTCGCCACGTAGGAGCAATGCACGTCGCCCGACAACCACATGATGGAGGCGGGCTTGTTTTCCCCGCGCGAGAGCTCACGCGTCAACGCAGCCATGTCGTTGAAGGAGTTGGTGAACGCGGCCCAGTGCTCGAGGTCGAGCCCGATCCGCATCTTCTCGGCCACCTTGGCCGACATCGAGCCCCAACTTCCCTGCGCCACAGCCTCGTTCCACTGCTCGAGGTAGTGCAGAGCAGGCAGCATCAGATAGGGCAACGACGACCCGAACAGCAGGTGTCGCGGAGTGGCTTCGAGCGCACGCTCACGTACCCACTTCCACTCCTTCGCGTCCACCATTTCTCTGTTGTTCGGATCCAGGTTTCGCGAACATCGCGAGTCGATCATGATCAGCCGCGTGTCGCCGAAGTCGCGGTAGAAGCTCCAGCGTCCGGTCTCGGGCCTGCGATCCACTCGTATCGCGAAGTCCGCCAGAAGTTTTTCCCGATCTGCGTCGGTCTCAGCAGATCGAACCGACGCGTACATCTCGTCCCCCGCCAATTCCTTCGGCGACAGATTGCCCAGGTGTTGGTACACCCAGTACGACGAGTAAGCGCCGATCACCCTGTCGTTCCACCACGGCCGAGTCTCGATATCCCGACGCCAGGACGCGGAGGAATTCCAGTCGTCGCGCAGGTCGTGATCGTCGAGGATCATGCACGACGGGATGCTCGCCATCAGAGTCCGAACCGGCTCGAGCCCCCACGATTCCTGGTACAGCCAGGAGTACTCCTCGAAGTCGCAGATTTCGTTCTCCGCATCGGTACCGACCGCGCTCGTCGGTCCCTGCCCAGCTTGCCGTCGCGCCTGCAATCGCTCGACGATCTCGGGCGAGGGGTCGTCGGCATAGACCTGGTCACCGAGAAGTAGCAATGCCTGTGGCCAGCGGCTCGGATCCTCCTCGATAAGAGCGTTCCCGAGTCCGGCAAGCGCGTCGGCTCCGATCTGTTTCAGAGACTCTTCGCTGTAATTGTCGCCTCGCCTACAGGATCCGAACGCCAACGTGACGGGTCCGAGGGCGTCTACCGTATGGATCGCTGCCCGCCGGCCTTCCCGCGGCCACACCTTCTGCTCGTCGACGAACACCTCGTAGTGCACCGCAGAATTGGCGGGCAAGCCTTCGAGTGGAACCAGCGCGTAGTGATGGCCGTGTACGCCCCAGGTTCGTTCGGCACCGCGGACGCCGACATCGGTCACCACCGTTACAGTCGTCGATTCGGCGGTCTCGAACCAGAGGGTCGCGGTTTCGGTGCCCACGTATCGGACGATCGGGCCGAGGAGGACAGGGCTATCGGAGGTCATTCGATTCACAGTGCCCTCGTCCGTCGGCTTTCGCCAGTCCGTGACGCAGATTCGTGGGCACGTCGGCCACTTCCGCGACCGCGACGACCGTCGGCCCGCATACCGATCTCGGGATCAGCAACCGCTGTGCCGAACCGGCCAGGAGTGCTGCGGCTTCGGCCACACTGACGCTTCCGACGGCGTCGAGAACCCGTTGCGACGCGTACGGAGTCCACACCGACGACAACTCCTCGGCCGAGTAGATCACTCCTCGGATCCCGAGGTTCGAGGACGCTGCTGCCACCAGATCCGATCTGCGGTCGATCGAGGCGATCGCCTCGACACGCCAGTGCGGCTGCAGCACCAGCGAGATGGCCCGCAGGACTTCCTCAGCACCGACACCGCCTCGGGCACCTATTCCCACCACCACTCGCACGGTCGAATTCCCTATACGTGCGCGTAATCGACTGCCGCGGAGACGAATCGGCTGACCGCATCCGGATTCCCCGCTGCGTGCGTGTGTAGGTACGACGCGTGAACGCCGCCTCGAACGAAACCCTCGCGCGCCGCGGTTCTGCCGTCGGCCAGCTGTCGATGCCACCCCCAGGCCGACGGGGCGCTATCACGCGTCGCGACGAGCTTCGTGCGGTGGAATTCATGCCCGGTGACCCGTGTTCCGACATCGAACAGCGCCGAGGATTCGAGAGCGACGGCGTCGCGATACCCCAGGGTGAGCGTGTTTCCGAACTCCGCATCGACATCGACGACGCCTGCCATCGCGTGGCCGTCCAATCGTGTTGCCAGGTAGAGCAATCCAGCACACTCCGCATGAATGGGTAATCCCCGCGCCGCGGCTGTCCTGATGTCGGTCAGCAATTGCCCGTTCGCTGCCAGTGCAGCGGCGTGCTCCTCCGGAAATCCGCCCGGCAGCACCACTGCTGCTGTGCCCGTGGGCAATCCGTCGCGGAGGGGGTCGAACACCGCGACGTCGGCCCCGGCGGCTCGGAGAAGTTCTACGTGCTCGGTGTAGCCGAACGTGAACGCGGGCCCACCCGCCACCGCGACGACCGGGGATCCGTCGGACCTGCGCACCTCGTCTTCCGGTGACCACTGCGGCGCTGTCACCGACGATCGAGCCAAGGCGCTCACTGCCTCGATGTCGACGAACTGCGAGACCAGTGCGCTCATAGCGTCGACTGCGTCGGTGGCGGCACCGCCGTGTTCGACGGCGGTGATCAGACCCAGATGTCGTGACGGCACCACCAGTTCGCTCATTCGCGGCAGCGCGCCGAGCACCGGCACACCCACCCGCTCGCACGCCTGACGCAGCACATCCTCGTGACGCTGACTGCCGACCCGGTTGAGAATCACACCGCCGATGCGGACGCTGGAGTCGAACGTCGAGAACCCGTGCAGCACAGCGGCGAGCGACTGACTGTGCCCGCGGGCGTCGACCACCAGGATCACCGGGGCACCGAGCATCGCCGCCACCCGTGCGGTCGATCCCTCGGCGGACGCCTCGCCGGGGCCGGTCATGTCGATCTTGCCGTCGAACAGTCCCATGACGCCTTCGACGACCGCGATGTCGCAGCCTCGACTGCCGTGCCGGAACAGTGGCCCGATTCGGTCGGCACCCACCATCACGCCATCGAGATTGCGCCCCGGCAGTCCTGCTGCCAGGCCGTGATAGCCGGGGTCGATGTAATCCGGACCCACCTTGAACGGTGCGACCTTTCGGCCGGCCGCACGTAGTGCGCCCATCAACCCGGTGGCCACCGTCGTCTTTCCGCTGCCCGACGCGGGGGCGGCAATGACCACCGCGGGACACGACGAATTCACCATTCGATGCCTCGCTGTCCTTTGCGCCCGGCATCCATCGGATGCTTGAGCTTGGCCATTTCGGTGACCAGATCCGCGGCCTCGATCAACTCGGCCGGCGCATCCCGCCCGGTGATGACGACGTGTTGGTTGCCCGGTCGGTGAATCAGAACGTCGACCACCTCCGCGACGTCGACCCAACCCCACTTGAGTGGGTAGGTGAACTCGTCCAACACGTAGAAGCGGTGCGACTCCTGCTCGATCCGCCGCGCGATCTCCCGCCAACCCTCCGCCGCTGCCTCGGCGTGGTCGACGTCGCTCCCCTTCTTACGAGTCCACGACCAGCCCTCGCCCATCTTGTGCCACTCGACGGCTCCGCCGACGCCGGTGCTCTCGTGCAGTTCGCCGAGAGTCCGGAACGCCGCTTCCTCGCCGACTTTCCACTTGGCACTCTTGACGAACTGGAACACCCCGACATCGAACCCTTGGTTCCACGCCCGCAACGCCATCCCGAACGCGGCGGTCGATTTGCCCTTGCCCGGGCCGGTATGGACGGCGAGGACGGGCAGATTGCGGCGCTGACGCGTCGTGAGGCCGTCCTGCGGAACGGTGCCGGCGGCGGGTACACCCTGAGGCATCGCGTGCCCCCTACGCCGCTGCGCGAACGACGGCGGTGACTTGCTCTGCCGACAGGTCCGCAAGCGCCACGTAGCCGCCCCCGAGACACGCAGCGAAATCGGCGGCCAGTCCGAGACGGACCATGCCCGATTCGCAGTCGACGACGACCGAGGCGATCTTGTCCGACGCGATGCGGGCCGCGGCGATGCGGGCGCGGCCGACAGGGTCGGCGCCTCCGGTGGCTCGGCCATCGGTAAGCGCCACCACCAGTGCGCGGCGCAGCGGGTCTCGAACCCGTTCTCGCAGAACGAGTTCCCGGGCCTTCAGGAATCCCTGCGCCAGCGGAGACCGACCACCGGTCTTCATGTTGCGCAACCGGGTCACCGCTACGTCCACCGAGGACGTGGGCGGCAGTACCGTCTCGGCTTCCGTGCCGCGAACGGTGATGACGGCAACCTTGTCACGGCGTTGATACGCATCACGCAGCAGCGACAGCACCGCTCCGGTCACCGCGGAGAGTCGATCTCGCGCCGCCATCGATCCCGAGGCGTCGACGACGAAGACGATCAGGTTGCCCTCACGGCCTTCCTTGATCGCCCCACGCAGATCAGCGGGCTCGAGCTTCAACCGGCCCGAGGTGCGGCCGCGGAGGACCTGATGCTCGGCGGCAGCAAACAGAGTTCCGACCAGATGCAGCCCTCGGCCTCGCTCGACGGTGGGCCGTACCGACCGTCCGTGCGACGAGCGCGACCGCGAGCGTCGCCCCGGCGCACCCTCGCCCACTCCCGGGACCTCGAGCAGCCGGGCCTTGAACTGCGCACCCGGGGTTCCTGCTTGCTTGCTCGTGCCCGCGCCGGAGGGCTGCGGCTGGGAGTTGTCCGAGGTGTCGGCCGACGACGAAGAGGACTCCGAGGACTCGTTCCCGTCGGCACCGTCCGGCACGGGCGCTCCGCCGTCACCGTCGCCGTCCCCGTCGGGGGTCGGATCCGGATCGGGATCCGGTTGCTGCTCGGCCTGTTCCGCAGCGTCGCGCATGGCGTCGTCCAACTGCTTGTCGTCGATGCCCGGCTCGTCGAACGGATCGCGGCGACGCCGATGCGGTAGCGCGAGTTCGGCGGCGATTCGCACGTCCTCCTCGGTCACCTCGCTCGCGCCCCGCCACGCGGCGTGGGCCGACGCCGTGCGCGCCAACACCAGATCGGCGCGCATCCCGTCGACGTCGAAGGATGCGCAGAGGGCGGCGATGCGCCGAAGTTCCTTGTCGCTCAACACCACATCGTCGAGGATCTTGCGGGCCGCCAAAATTTGCTCGGCCACGGCGATGTCGTCGTCGCGGAATTGTGCGGCGAACGCGTGCGGATCACGCTCGTAGTTCATCCGGCGGCGGACGACGTTCATGCGAACGTCGACATCACGCGATGCCGTCACGTCGACGGCGAGACCGAACCGGTCGAGCAGCTGCGGTCGCAGCTCGCCCTCCTCCGGGTTCATCGTGCCGACGAGTACGAATTGTGCTGGGTGCGAATGTGATACGCCGTCGCGCTCGACGTGGACGCGGCCCATCGCCGCCGCGTCGAGCAGTACGTCCACCAAATGATCATGCAGCAGATTCACTTCGTCGACATACAGAACTCCGCGGTGCGCGGCCGCGAGCAGACCGGGCTGGAAGGCGCGTTCACCGTCACGCAGGACCTTCTCGAGGTCGATGGAGCCGACCACACGATCCTCGGTGGCCCCCACCGGAAGCTCCACGAGCTTCGCCGGGTGCGAGCCTTCTTCGTCTTCGACTGCCGGAAGCAGTGTCGCGAGCGCTCGCACCACCGTCGATTTCGCAGTGCCCTTCTCGCCGCGCACCAGCACACCGCCGATACCGGGATGTACGGCACACAGAATCAGCGACAGCCGCAGCTGGTCCTGGCCCACGATCGCACTGAACGGATATCCCGGTTCGGGAACACTCCCACTTTGCTGCACAGCCAATTCCCTTCGTGCCCGGAGTTCCGCGCCGGACGTTCGGTCGAGATACGCGAAGCCGGGCGGCGATCTGGCTGACAGGGGAATCTCCCGATAGAAGAAACTCCTGAACACAGTGGCGGGACCGCGCCTGATTGACACAGGACTTCTCCGCAACCGACTTCGAACCGAACACTACCGCCGAACGAACGAATGCCACACACGGTAGGTCCGTGTGTGGCATTCGTTCCAGGACTGGAGCCTGCGGAACGACCTCGCTGGTAGTCGAGTACTGCGAGAGGGTCAGGCCTCGCTCCACGCGGTGCCGCCACCCCGACGCATCGGGGTGTGCGGAATGCCGTCTTCGAGAACTTCCTCACCGTCGGGCAGGAAGCCGTGCTTGGCATACATGTCGACGAGGTAGCTCTGAGCGTTGATGCGGCACGGCGCAGAACCGACCTCGGCCAGCGCGGCCCGCAGAATGCGCGTGGTGTGGCCCTGTCCTCGGGCAGAGCGCTGGGTACAGAGGCGGCCGATACGGAACGCCTTCTCGCCGTCGTCGTGCTCCTCGAGCAGGCGAAGAGTACAGACCACTTCCCCGTCCCGTTCGAGCCAGAAGTGCCGTGTTTCGGTCAGCAGGTCACGCCCGTCCAACTCCGGATATGCGCACGCCTGCTCAACCACGAACACCTCGACACGCAGCTTCAACAGGTCGTACAACGTGTTGTTGGACAGGTCGAGTGCCCAGGATCGTTTGAGGGCTGCTGCTTGCGTATTCATACCTTTTGCTATCACACACCCGTGGGCTGTGCGACTTCGCGCGTGCTTTCGAGCTCCAGTGTCTTGGACGTCCAGCTCCAGACCTCGTCGAACAACGAGCTCGACTGGGCCAGCTTGACCCCCAGAGACGGAATCATTTCCTTCAACTTGGGCTGCCACGCGTCGTACTTGTCGCCGAAGCACCGCTGGAGTACGTCCAACATCGCCGGGACAGCGGTGGACGCACCGGGCGAAGCACCCAGCAATCCGGCGATCGTGCCGTCCGCCGCGTTGACCACAGCGGTGCCGAACTCGAGCACACCACCGCGCCCCTTCTTGCGGATGACCTGCACTCGCTGACCCGCGGTGACCAGTTCCCAGTCCTTGCCGATCACCGAGGGCGCGAACTCACGCAGAGTGTCCACGCGGTCGGCCTGAGACTGCGCCAACTCGCTGACGAGGTACTTGACGAGCCCGAGTTCGGTCACGCCCACGCCCAGCATGGACATCAGGTTGCCGGGCTTCACCGAGCCTGGAAGGTCGGTGATCTTGCCCTGCTTGAGGAACTTGGGTGACCAGCCTGCGTAGGGGCCGAACAACAGCCCCTGCTCATTGTTGATCACGCGCGTGTCCAGGTGCGGCACCGACATCGGAGGAGCTCCGACGGACGCCTTTCCGTACACCTTGGCCGAATGCTGCGCGATCAGCTCCGGGTTGGTGCACCGCAGCCATTCTCCACTGACCGGGAAACCGCCGAAGCCCTTGATCTCCGCGATGCCGGACTTCTGCAGCAGGTGCAGTGCGCCTCCGCCGGCCCCGACGAAGACGAACTTCGCGTTGACCGTCTTCTTGGCACCGGTGCGCTGGTTGGCCACCTTGACGTCCCAGGTGCCGTCGGATTGCTTGGTGATGTTGCGCACGTCGTGACCGAAGTGCACTGTGCTGCCCGCGGCCGACAGGTAGTTCAGCAGCTGCTTGGTCAAGGCTCCGAAATCGACGTCGGTGCCCTCCTGACTCCAGTTCAGTGCCACCGGATCGGAGAAGTCGCGGCCCTTCGCCATCAACGGCAGTCGTGCCGAGAATTCGTCCTTGGAGTCGATGTACTCCATGCCCGCGAACAACGGATTGGATACGAGTGCGTCGTAACGAGCCCGCAGGTACTTCACGTTGTCCTCGCCGTGAACGAAGCTCACGTGAGGGATGGGGTTGATGAAGTTCTTGGCATCGGAGAGCACTCCGGTCTCGATACCGTGTGCCCAGAACTGCCGGGAGACCTGGAACTGCTCGTTGACGTTGAGCGCCTTGGCAATATCGACGCTGCCGTCCTTGTTCTGCGGTGTGTAGTTCAGTTCGCACAGCGCCGAGTGGCCGGTTCCGGCGTTGTTCCACGCGTCGCTGCTCTCGGCCGCCGCGGCGTCGAGGCGCTCGTAGACGTCGATCGACCAGTTCGGCTCGAGCTGACGGAGCAGCGCACCGAGGGTGGCGCTCATGATTCCGGCACCGACCAGAACGACGTCGGTCTTGATCCGTTTACCCTGCTCTTCTGTGGACACTGGAGAATCGACTTCCTTGTCTGTGGCGGTCTCGACGGGAGAACTGTGCTGTCAAGGGCTGTTCACCCGATGCGGTCAGGTTACTAGCTGGGCCTACCCCATCGGACACCACGTCAACCCGCTCTCGATTGTGCTTCTCGGACGTCGCCTGCGGCGCCCACTACAGTTGTGATCTGTGACTACCTGGGTGCCCGACGTCCTCGGCGACGGCTACGAGCAGACGACCATTCCACTCGGTGACGATCCGGACGGCGAAGGGCAGGTCGAAGCCACTCTCGTCCGGTACCAACCGCCCGGTACCTCGAACTTCGAGCGCGCGGTGATCTACGTGCACGGTTTCACCGACTACTTCTTCCAGCGACACATCGCCGAGCACTTCGCGGCGATGGGCTACGCGTTCTACGCATTGGACCTCCGCAAATGCGGACGGTCCCGCCGTGCGGGGCACACAGCGCACTTCGTGACCGATCTGGCGATGTACGACGTCGAACTGAACGAGTCACTGAACCTGGTGCGCACCGAGCGTGGGGACGCCCCCGTGCTGCTGATGGCGCATTCCACGGGCGGACTCATCCTGCCGCTGTGGCTCAACCGCCTCAACCGCCGGGAAGGCGGCTCCGCCGGCCTCGGTCTGGCAGGCGTCGTCCTCAACAGTCCGTGGTTCGACCTGCAGGGTCCACCCGCCATTCGCAGCGTCGGCACGGCTGCTATCGACGTCATCGGCCGATTCCGGTCCAAGGCGCAAGTACCCGGTGGCGGCCTCGACACCTACGGCTTGTCGCTCGCCGCGTCCGAGAACGGCGAATGGGACTACGACCTGGACTGGAAGCCGCTCGCCGGCTTCCCCATCACTTTCGGTTGGATTCGCGCTGTCCGCCACGGGCACGCGGAGTTGCATCGAGGCCTCGACATCGGCATTCCCTCGCTGATCCTCCGTTCCAAAGTGACGCACTTCTCACGCCGGTACAGCTCTGCCGTCGATGCCGCAGACGCAGTGCTGGATGTGCGCCAGATCGCTCGCTGGGCCGGGTGCCTGGGCGACCGCACCACGATCGTGCCCATCGAGGGAGCCCGCCACGACGTGTTTCTGTCGACCGAGGACGCACGTGCGCGGGCGTTCGAGGAAATGGACGAGTGGATCGAGTGGTTGCACCGAGGCGAGAGCACCGACCACGCGTCGGGCAAAGACCACAGCGAGAGCGGGCACATTTCATGAGCGAGCATTTCGACGTCGCGATCATCGGCTCGGGATCGGGCAACTCCATCGTCGATGCGCGCTTCGACGACAAGAAGATCGCTCTGCTCGAGGAGAACCCGACGTTCGGCGGCACCTGCCTGAACGTCGGCTGCATCCCCACCAAGATGTTCGTGTACGCAGCCGAAGTGGCACTGACCGCACGTAATTCGGCTAAATACGGTGTCGACGCACATGTCGACGCGGTGCGCTGGTCCGACATCGTCGACCGCGTCTTCGGACGTGTGGACCCAATCTCCGAGGGCGGTAAGCGGTACCGCGCCGAGGGCACCCCCAACATCACGCTGTTCGAGGGGCACGCCACCTTCACGGGTCCGCGCACCATCGACACCGGCACCGGGACCGTCATCACCGCCGATCAGATCGTGATCGCAGCCGGATCCCGCCCGATCGTTCCGGAGGCCGTGGTCGATTCGGGTGTCGTTTACCACACCAACAACGACGTGATGCGGCTGCCGGAACTTCCCGAACATCTGGTCATTCTCGGATCCGGTTACATCGCAGCGGAATTCGCGCACGTGTTCTCGGCTCTGGGATCGAAAGTGAGCATCATCGCGCGCAGCGGGGCTCTACTGCGCGCGAACGACGCCGACATCTCACGCCGGTTCACCGAGCTCGCCCGCGCCAAATGGGACGTGCATCTCGACGCCGGCGAGACCAAGACGATGTCGGAGAACGGTCGGCACGGCGTCGTCCTGGCGGACGGCACGAAGGTGCTCGGAGACGCATTCCTCGTGGCGATCGGTCGCGCGCCCAACGGCGATCGGCTCGGTCTCGATGCAGCCGGCATCGAACTCGACGACGAGGGCCGGATCGTGGTCGACGAGTTCGGCCGCACCGCCGCCGAGGGAGTGTTCGCGCTCGGCGACGTTTCTTCTCCATACCAGCTCAAGCACGTGGCCAACCACGAAGCCCGGGTAGTCCAACACAACCTGCTGCAGGACGCGTGGCACGGCGACACGTCGGCGTTGCGCGCCAACGACCATCGCTTCGTTCCCGCGGCCGTGTTCACCGATCCGCAGATTGCCGAGGTGGGCATGACCGAGCAGCAAGCGCGTGACGCGGGACTGAACATCACGGTCAAAGTTCAGAACTATGGCGACGTTGCCTACGGCTGGGCCATGGAGGACAGCCAAGGTCTGTGCAAGATCATCGCCGAGAAGGGCACCGGAAAGATACTGGGCGCACACATCATCGGCGCGCAGGCCCCCACGTTGATTCAGCCACTCATACAGGCGATGAGCTTCGGACTGTCCGCTCAGGACATGGCCCGTGGCCAGTACTGGATTCACCCCGGCTTGCCCGAGGTGGTCGAGAACGCATTGCTGGGGCTCGACCTGTAACCCCGGTCACCAGGGGCTGGTACGAAGCACGATCTCGGTGGCCAGCGCCGCCGACGCGTCGGCGGGAATGTTACGGATGCCGTCGAGTTGGACCACCCGGAAATCCGAGTAGACGAACCGCCCGCTGGCATCGGCGGACGGCCGACCGAGCGAAGACCCGACGACCAGTGTCGTCGGCAGTTCGACGGGCGGGCAGTCGGCCGCTCGTATGGAGCCGTGCTCGTCTGCGATAGCCGGGTGACAGCGGTTCACTGCAATCAAGCTGGCGAAGCGACCGAATGTTCGCGCAGCCAGCGTCCACGCGGGTTCGGCACCCGCACCGCTGCCGACCAGGTGCACCCACGAGAGCTTCAGCTCGTCCAGAACCGCCAGAATGGCGTCGTCGCTGACGCCCTCGACGCTTTCCAGCGCAACGGTTTTCAGGTCGGAATTGTGCAGCCGCTCACTGACGGCGTCGTACACATCCACCGGATCGCCTGCATCGGGAAGCAAGAGAACGGCGTGCCTGCTGTCGGGGCCTGCAACCCGCACCGAACAACGGCCACCCGCAGCACTCACATGCGTGAACTCCATGGGGACGACGGTACTGCCTCGAGTCGCGGCAGAGTGACTGAAGTCCCTCGGTCGACCGAGTCACGAACCGAAGACCTGGTGGGGATGCCGTTAGGACTCGCACACATCACGACACGTGGTTGACGATCGTGTCGAGCCCCGGATCGACGCCGTTCTCGATGAGGTCGAGTACGGCGTCGATGTCGAGGTTGTTTTCCACCAAGTCGGCCAGCAGGTCCAACTGCTGCTCCCGCAGAGCCGCGACCGACGTTGTGGGGGCCACCACGAAGCCCGCGCGGCCCGATTCGCCCGCGACCCAGGTCAGGAACGAGCGCCGGAAATCGTCGGACTCGAGCAGACCGTGCCAATGGGTTCCCACGACACTGCCACGCACACTGCCCTCGCGAACACCCGACGCTGCAGTCAGCAGTGCATCGTCCCCACTACGAACAACTCGTCCGTGATGAATCTCGTACCCGGACACGGAATGTGCGCCGAACCGCTCTGCCCGACCCGTCACTTGCGCCAGCGTCTTCTCGACCGCGAACTCGATGTCGAGGTCGAGGAGACCGAGCCCCTCGACCACTCCGACACCCGACTCGACCGCGTCCGAGATGGTGCGGCCGAGCATCTGGTAGCCGCCACAGACACCCAGAACCGGCCTACCCACAGCGGCGCGCTCGGAAATTGCGCGAGCAAGACCGGTGCGCCGCAACCACTCCAGATCCGACACCGTGGACTTGCTGCCCGGGACCACGACCAGATCCACATCCTCGAGCCGAGACGGCTCGGTTACCCAGTGCACCGACACCCCGGGCTCGCAGGCCAACGCCTCGACATCGGTGGTGTTGGAGATTCTCGGCAACCGCACCGCCGCGACGCGCAACCACTGCGAGCCGTGCGGTGGACGCGGCCGCCCCACCGGAGCATCGGGAACGGTCCCCAGAGAATCTTCGGCGTCCATCCACAGGCCGTCGGCGAACGGGACGACGCCGTACGTCGGCCGTCCCGTCAGCGCGCGCAGCTGATCGAGGCCTGGTGCCAGCAGCGCTGGATCACCGCGGAACTTGTTGATCACGAAACCCGCAACGAGCGCTTGATCCCCCGGAGACAGCACCGCCACCGTGCCGAACAGATGGGCCAGCACTCCCCCACGGTCGATGTCTCCCACCACGATCACCGGCAGGGACGCCACCGTCGCCAACCCCATGTTGGCCAAATCCGTGGCGCGCAGATTGATCTCGGCGGGCGAGCCCGCGCCCTCGCAGATCACCACATCGAATTCTGCACGCAGAGAAGCCAACTCGTCCGCCACCACGGCGCGCAACAACTGCCGATGCTCGATGTAGTTGCTCGCACTCACCTGCGCCACGGCCCGCCCCCGCACCACCAACTGCGACGTCCGGTCACTCCCCGGTTTCAGCAACACCGGATTGAACCGCACACTGGGCTCGAGACCACAGGCCGCCGCCTGCATCGCCTGGGCCCGACCGATTTCACCGCCGTCGAGCGTGACCACCGAATTGTTGGACATGTTCTGCGCCTTGAACGGTGCCACCCGCACACCCCGTCGCGCCAACATGCGACACAGACCGGCCACCAACACACTCTTACCCGCGTCCGACGTCGTCCCCGCGACGAGCAGCGCGCCCTTCAGTCTCACGGCATTCGTTTTCTATTCACTCCGCAGGCTCCGCTCACGGGAGCGTCAGGATCTCGCTACCCGTCTCGGTCACCACGAGCGTGTGCTCGAACTGCGCGGTCCACTTCTTGTCGTGCGTGACCACCGTCCAACCGTCGTCCCACATCTCGGCGTTGATTGTGCCCAGGTTGATCATCGGTTCGATCGTGAACGTCATTCCGGGTTCGATGACGGTGTCCACCGACGGCTGGTCGTAGTGCAGAACGACGAGTCCGTTGTGGAAGGTGGTGCCGATGCCGTGGCCGGTGAAATCCTCCACGACGCCGTAACCGAACCGGTGCGCATACGACTCGATGACGCGGCCGATCACGTTCAGTGCACGCCCTGGCTTGACCGCCTTGATGGCACGCATTGTGGCCTCATGCGTACGTTCGACCAGCAGGCGGGCTTCCTCGGACACGTTGCCGGCCAAGAAGGTTGCGTTGGTGTCGCCGTGGACGCCGTCGATGTACGCGGTGACGTCGATGTTGACGATGTCGCCGTCCTCGATCACCGTGGAATCCGGGATGCCGTGGCAGATGACCTCGTTGAGCGAGGTGCAGCAGGACTTCGGAAAACCCTTGTAGCCCAACGTCGACGGGTACGCGCCATGATCGATCATGTAGTCGTGAGCGATCCGGTCGAGCTGGTCGGTGGTGACTCCCGGTGCCACCGCTCGGCCCGCTTCCTGTAAGGCCCCGGCCGCGATCTTCGAAGCCACCCGCATCTTCTCGATCACCTCGGGGGTCTGCACCCACGGTTCGCGGCCTTCCGCAACGGTCGACTTCCACGCGTATTCGGGGCTCTCGATGGACTTGGGTACCACGAGGACGGGCGACACGACGCCTGGTACGAGTGGCTGGCGGGGCTTGCTCTCGGCGGTCACAGACATGGTGTCCAGAGTAGTCGGCGCGTGTTCGGCCCCGAACCGCAGCGCAGTGCCCGAACCAGTCCGAACAGCGCATGCCGCAGTGGATATGATGTGCATCACGTTCGTCGCTCACGCAACCGACGCGAGAAGGGAAGACCCGTGGTCCACTCGAATGTGTTGCGGCCCCGTGACGGCGATGCTCTACGCGCCGAGTTGCGCCGGGTGGCGGCCACGTCCGATGTGCCGGTCGTGTTCGGCGGTGAGGTCTCCTCGGACACTCTGTACCTGAGCGAGTTTCATGGGACCAGAACCCGCGGGCTCGACGGACTTGCCATTCCGTCAAGATCCGGTCTCGGCGGACGCGTCATGGAACAGCGCAGGCCCGCGGCCGTGAGCGATTACGGCGCATCGATGTCCATCACACACCATTTCGACCGACCGGTGCTCGGTGAAGGTCTCAAATCCATACTCGCAGTACCGGTGGTCGTGGCCGGAGTAGCGCGAGTGGTGATGTACGCGGCGCTTCGCGAGCGCGGTCCGCTCGGCGACCGAGTCGGCGACTTGATGACGACCGCTGCCAGACGCCTCGGCCAGGAGATCGCCGTGCGTGACGAGGTCGACCGAAGGGTCCGACTGTTGGCAACCACCCGCACGACACTCGATTCGGATGTCGCGCGCGCAGCCGAATTGCGCGGCGTCCATGAGGAACTGTCCGATCTCGCCCGTTCGATCGGTGACACCGCGATCCGGCGCAGACTCGACGCCGTCGCAGCGCGCGTGGCCCAGTCACTCGGCGAGCAGCTCCCCCACGATCGACGAACCCAGGAGATATCGCAGTCGTTGACGCCACGCGAGATCGACGTCATTTCACAGGTAGCGCTGGGCTGCACAAACATCGAGGTCGGTGCGCGCCTGTCGATCGGTGCCGAGACGGTCAAGTCGTATCTGCGCAGTGTGATGCGGAAAACCGGTTCGCACACCCGCTACGAAGCCGTGGTGGCGTGCCGTCGGCTCGGCGTGCTGCCCTACTGAGCAACGCCCCCTGAACATCACGCCCCCTGAACATCGCGCCCCCTGAACATCGCCTACCGCAACGCGGTCAGTATCCGGGCGGCAACTGCTCGAACATCTCTCGGGTCACCGCAACCGCGTTGTCCGAACTGCCGCCGCGCACCACGAGGGTGGCGAAAGCGATGTCTCCGCGATAACCGACGAACCACGAGTGCGAGCCGCCGTCGACCTCTGCTTCGCCGGTCTTGCCGTAGACCTCGCCCTGGTCCGCGATGCGCTCGGCCGTACCGCTGGTGACCACCGAGCGCATCATCCCGCGCAGTCCGTCCACCATCTCCGGCTCGATCGGCGGATGATCTCCGGTGATCACCGTCTCTCGGCCCACCAGCAAATTGGGGACGGGCGTCGAGCCGTTCGCCACCGTCGCAGCGGCCAGGGCCATTCCGAACGTCGACACGACCACTTTGCCCTGACCGAAGCCGTCCTCGGTGCGCTGAACAAGCTCTTCGGCCGGAGGCACCGAACCGGAGTCGGTCGGCAATCCGACCACGTCGTAGTCGGGCCCCACACCGAACTGAGACGCCGCGACGGTCAATGCGTCTGGCGACATTTCGCTGGCGAGCTTGGCGAAGGAGGTGTTGCACGATCGCGTGAACGCCGTACTCATCGTCACGTTGCCGAGCGCGAACTCGTTGTAGTTGGGCACACTGCGCTCCCCGATCACGATGCGACCCGGACACGGGACGGTACTGCCCGGGGTAGCCAGTCCGCTCGAAATGGCCGCGCCTGCAGTGATGATCTTGAAAGTCGATCCGGGTGGGTAAAGACCGGCGGACGCAACCGGCCCGTCCCGATCGGCCGCAGGATTCTGCGCCACCGCGAGAATCGCACCCGTCGACGGTTGGATGACCACGGTCATGGCCTGTTCGGTGCGCGCGTTCACCGCTCGCTGCGCAGCAACCTGGATGTTGCGATCGAGACTGACCGACAACGACGGAGACGGCTCCGGTGGGGTGTCGGTGAGGACATCGATGTCGATGCCGTTGCGGTTCGTCGTCACCACGCTCCACCCGGCCTTGCCGTCGACCTCGTCGATGACGGCCTTCTTGACCTGGCCGACCAGGTCCGGCGCGAATGTCGGATCGGTGGACACCAGATCCGATTCGTCGGACGCGGTGACTCCCGGAATCTCGGTCAATGCCGCAGATATCGGCTGAAAGTCACTGTCTCGCAGCAGCACCACCGGGTAGTCGCCGTCGACCGAGGTGGCCGATTCCACGATGGACTGCGCGGTGATGGACGCATCGAACGGCGTCAGCAACGTCGACAGCGCCGTCGCCGAGGCCACGACGTTGTTCGCATTCGCCGAGTCGAACTTGATTCGGTGCACGACACCGGGAACCAGCACATCGGTGCCGGAGCGCTCGTTGACTCGCGCGCGCGGAGCCGCAGTGGACCGCAGGGACATGGTCTGGGTGTCGCCGAGCTGGGGATGGATGTCCGACGCCGTCCAGCGCACCACCCACTCACCCTCGCTCCGGCCCATGTTCAATTCACCGTCGTACGTCCACTCCCGATCTCTCGGCAACTGCCAGGTGTAGGTGTATCCGACCGTGGCGGTGTCGCCGTCGACCTGTACCGACGTCGTGTCGGCATCGAGAGCCTCGGCCTGGAGATTGGTCCACGCCTCGGCCAGCGCTGTGGCCGCCGCGTCGGGCTTGTCGGTATCCGCGGCCGCTGCCGCGATGTCGTTGGACTCGAACGCGGCGAGAAAGGCTTGCGCGGCCGGCTCCGGGCCGTCGGGCTTGGGGGTACATCCGGTGAGGGCAGCAGCAATGACGGCTCCGACCACCGATACCGCGCCGACCCGATACCGCACTTCGGTTGCACCACGAGATCTCATTGCGCCCCATCGTAATAGGGCGGGACCTTCACCGACGGTAACGAATCGCGGTTCGCGACAAGCTAATCGAGCAACACCGTGGTGAAGGTGGCCACCTGGGTCAAGCCGATTTTGGCGTACGCACGGCGTGCGACGTAGTTGAAACTGTTGACGTACAGGCTGGCGGTGCGGCCTTGAGCGACCACCGAGTTCACCACCGCCGCGGTACCGGACGCTCCGAGACCGTGCCCGCGCCGATCGGGATGAACCCAGACCCCCTGGATCTGTCCCACCGTCGCAGACTGCGATCCGATCTCGGCCTTGAACACGACGCGACCGTCCTCGAATCGAGCCCACGCACGCCGCGCGGCAATCAGACTGGAGATCCGTCGCCGGTATCCGCGGCCGCCGTCGTTCTGCCTCGGGTCGACTCCGACTTCCTCGATGAACATCGCCACTGCCGCAGTCAGGTAGACGTCCAACTCCTCGGGACGAACCAGACGTACGTACGGATCGGGCGTGACGGATGACGGAACCGACGTGGCGAGCAGTGGCTGTTCACCGCGAACCTCGCGGGCAGGGCCCCAGTCGGTTTCGAGCATGTCCCACAGCGGCAGGGTCAATTCGGCGCGACCGACCAACGAGGAACACAATCGTGGGCCGCGGCATGCACGATCGGCGAACGAGCGCAGATCGTCACTCGATCCGAGAAGGGGCACGAGGTTGGCACCGTAGAAACAGAGCGACTCGTCGGGGCCGCCCCTGCTCCACATCTCACCGTGAAACGACCGAGGATCCAGTCCGGATTCCTGAACCCGAGCGGCGACCATGCATGTCGCGACGGGGTCGGCATCGAGCACCCGCAAGACATGCGCAACGTCCCGATTACCGAGAGGCTTCGCACCGAGGAGCTTGAGCACCTACCGACCTCCTGACCCACCTATCGCGCACCCGTCGATCGAGCGTGCACCGAATCATTCCAGAGAACGTGTTCCCCCGGTGGCAGTGCGACAAACCGGACGAAGATCGGGGTCGCCGTGCTCAGCTGACGGTCACCACCGGAGCGCCGCCGTCGGCACTCTCATCCTTCTCGAATTCCTCGGCGATGCGCATCGCCTCCTCGATCAAGGTCTCCACGATCTGCGCCTCGGGCACGGTCTTGATGACCTTGCCCTTGACGAAAATCTGGCCCTTGCCATTGCCCGAGGCCACGCCCAGATCAGCGTCCCGCGCCTCGCCTGGCCCGTTCACCACACAGCCCATGACTGCAACGCGCAGTGGGATTTCCATGCCTTCGAGGCCCGCGGTGACCTCGTCGGCGAGGGTGTAGACGTCGACCTGTGCACGTCCGCAGGACGGGCACGAGACGATCTCGAGCTTGCGCGGACGCAGATTGAGCGATTGCAGAATCTGGTTGCCGACCTTGATCTCCTCGGCCGGCGGTGCCGACAGCGACACGCGGATGGTGTCGCCGATTCCCCGAGACAGCAGGGCCCCGAACGCCACCGAGGATTTGATGGTGCCCTGGAAGGCGGGGCCTGCTTCGGTCACGCCGAGGTGCAGTGGGTAGTCGCACTGCGCGGCCAACTGCTCGTAGGCGGCGACCATGACGACCGGGTCGTTGTGCTTGACGGAGATCTTGATGTCGCCGAACCCGTGTTCCTCGAACAGACCTGCTTCCCACAGTGCCGATTCGACGAGCGCCTCCGGAGTGGCCTTTCCGTACTTCTTCATCAGGCGAGGATCGAGCGATCCGGCGTTGACGCCGATGCGAATCGGAATGTTCGCGTCGCCCGCAGCCTTGGCAACCTCTTTGACGCGGCCGTCGAATTCCTTGATGTTGCCGGGGTTGACGCGGACCGCAGCGCAGCCCGCGTCGATCGCGGCGAAGATGTACTTGGGCTGGAAGTGGATGTCGGCGATCACCGGGATCTGGCTCTTGCGAGCGATGATCGACAGAGCGTCGGCGTCGTCCTGTGTGGGACACGCCACACGCACGATGTCGCAGCCCGATGCCGTCAGCTCGGCAATCTGCTGCAGCGTGGCGTTGATGTCGTGAGTCTTGGTGGTGCACATCGATTGAACCGAAATGGGGCTTTCACTGCCCACTCCCACCGATCCGACCTGAAGTTGCCGCGTCTTACGGCGAGGCGCGAGTACGGGCACCGGCGGTGCGGGCATTCCCAATCCGACTGACACGGACACAATGGCCTTCTTTCCTAGCTACGACTGACCAGTCTACTGATAGATCTGGATCGGGTTGACGATGTCCGCGGTGAGCGTCAGCAAGGAGAACCCGATGAAAACAATGATGACCACGTAGGTGACCGGCATGAGTTTCATGTAGTTCACCGGCGCACCGTCGGGCAGGCCGCGACGATTGCGGAAGATGTTGCGAATGCGCTCGTAGATCGTCACGGCGATGTGTCCACCGTCGAGCGGCAGCAGCGGCACGATGTTGAACGCACCGAGGAAGAAGTTGAGCGACGCCAGCAGTCCCACGAACGTCACCAGGTCGTCGCGCTCCACCGCCTGGCCGCCGATGACACTGGCACCCACCACGCTCATCGGAGTGTCGAGTCCGCGTTCGCCGCCGAAGATGGACTCCCACAATGCCTGCACCTTGGTGGGCAGTTGCAGTAGGGCCTTGCCGGTCTCGACGAAGATGTCTCCGGTGAAGACGAACGTCTCGGGCACCGCCTCGATGGGGTTGTACATGATGTTCGGCGGCGGACCGCCGGTGATACCCACCGCGCCGACAGTCGTCGATTCCTTCGCTCCGGTGTCGGGATCGACGACATATCGCTGTACCTGCTGGATGGGGACGGTGAGAGTCCGTGAAGAACCGTCACGATCCACCGTGAGCACGACTGATCCGGTCGAATCCCGAATGGCGAGTACGACGTCGGACCAGACCTCGGTCGGCTCACCGTTCACCGCTGTGATGATGTCGCCTGTGAGCAGTCCGGCCGCAGCTGCCGGACCGCCCCCCGAACACTCCGACAATGCGCCATCCTGCGTCTGCGTCGCACTCACACACACGACGGCCTGGACCGTCGTCGTCGGTGTCACCCGATCCGGCGTTCCCCACACCACCACCAGCGTGTAGACCAGCACGATGCCCAGCACGAAGTTCATCGCGATACCGCCGACCATGACGGCGATGCGCTTCCACGTCTTCTGGCGGTACATCGCTCGCTCGACCTCGTCGGGCGCGAGCTCGTCGATAGCCGTCATTCCGGCGATATCGCAGAACCCGCCTGCCGGAATGGCTTTGAGTCCGTACTCGGTCTCGCCGCGCCGGAAGGAGAAGATCTTGGGGCCGAAACCGATGTAGTAGCGGCGGACCTTCATGCCGAGCGCTTTCGCGGTCCACATGTGTCCCGCCTCGTGCAGCGCGATCGACACACCGATGCCGAAAGCGAACAGCACAACACCTATTGCGAACGCCATGTGAGTCAGAGACCCTTCTGTTTCGAGAGCTCGCGCGCATGAGCGCGCGCCCAGGAATCCGCCGCAAGTACGTCGTCGACGGTGATGGGCACCGCCGACCAGTCGCCGCGACCGCCGTCGAGCACCGCACGTACCGTCTGCACGATCTGCGGGAACTCGATCCTTCCGGCAAGGAAGGCCTCGGCCGCTATCTCATTGGACGCGTTGTACACCGCCGTCATGCAGCCGCCCAGAATTCCTGCTTCGCGCGCCAGTTGCACGGCGGGGAACACGCGATCGTCCAATGGCTCGAAATCCCAGGAGAACGCGGTCGTGAAGTCGAGCGCGCGTGCGACGTCCGGCACGCGATCGGGCCACCCGAGCGCCAGCCCGATCGGCAACTTCATGTCCGGTGGACTGGCCTGAGCGATGGTCGACCCGTCGACGAACGTGACCATCGAATGCACGATGGATTGCCGGTGTACGGTCACGTCGATCTTCTCGTAGGGCACACCGAACAGCAGATGCGCCTCGATCAGCTCGAGCCCCTTGTTCACCAGCGTCGCCGAGTTCAACGTGTTCATCGGACCCATGGACCACGTGGGATGCGCCGCGGCCTGAGCCGGTGTCACGGCTTTCAGTTCCATCTCGCTCCACCCGCGAAACGGTCCACCCGACGCGGTCAGGATCAGTCGATCCACCTCGCTCCGAGTGCCGCTGCGAAGGCACTGCGCCAACGCCGAGTGCTCCGAGTCCACCGGCACGATCTGCCCGGGGGCGGCAGCAGCGAGGACGAGCTCGCCGCCGGCCACCAGTGATTCCTTGTTGGCCAATGCGAGCCGGGCGCCGGTTTTCAGCGCTGCGAGCGTCGGTTCGAGACCGAGCGAACCAACCAGAGCATTGAGCACGACGTCCGCCGGAGTCGTCTCGACGAGTTCGGTAACTGCCCGTGGTCCACTGAGTGTTCCCGGAAAATCGAGCGCGGCGGCAGCGTCCGGATCTGCAACGGCGACGCGGTCGACTCCGGTTTCGGCGATCTGACGACGCAGCAGGTCGATGTTGCCGCCTCCCGCCGCGAGACCGACGACGACGAAGCGACCAGGGTTGGCTGCAATGACGTCGAGCGCTTGGGTTCCGATCGATCCGGTACTCCCCAACAGCAGCACGCGAATCGGCTCGGGACGATCCGAGGTGGTCGTTCCACTATGGTCTGGCACCGGTCCATTGTTGCCTACCGAGTCTGAGAAACCCCTATGCGTCGACAAAGGCTGGCACGCTGGAGGCCATGGACGTCTCGAAGTACCGCACGGCATCGTTCAACTACGCCGATGTGGGGGCGACGAACGGCACGTTTCCAACCGGCTACCACCACCTGACGAAGTCGCGAGTGATC
Organism: Rhodococcus sp. NPDC078407; assembly: GCF_044542515.1. Classification (NCBI taxonomy): domain Bacteria; kingdom Bacillati; phylum Actinomycetota; class Actinomycetes; order Mycobacteriales; family Nocardiaceae; genus Rhodococcus; species Rhodococcus sp. NPDC078407. The sequence goes on from NZ_JBITUQ010000009.1 coordinate 106,818, forward strand.
GGATCCGGACTCGACGAATTCGGGGCCGGAGCCGATGCCCTGATGCAGTGGGATATGCATCGGGGTGCGGGCCTGAAGGTCCATGCAACCACCGACACCGCGGTGACCGACGCGGTCGTGGTGCTCACGCTCGGCCCCATCCGAATCCCGTGCCGGGTGATCTACGTCATCGACGAGGCCAATCGCCAGGGCTTCGCCTACGGCACGCTGGACGGCCACCCCGAGGCCGGCGAGGAACTCTTCCACATCGACTACTCCCCTGCCGACGGCATCGTCACCGCACACATCTCGGCGTTCTCACGGCCGGGGCGCTGGTACACCAGACTCGCCGGCCCGGTGGGTCGACAGGGGCAGGCATTGGCCACCGACCGATACTTCGCCGCGCTGGAGAAAGCGTGCCGTTCCGCCCGTTGAGTCAGGGACCGGGGGGATGTACGGCGCGCCAGTGTTCGGCGATGTCGATTCGCTTGGCGACCCACACCTTCTCGTGCGATTGCACGTGATCGAGAAAGCGTTCGAGAGCCGCGATGCGAGCGGGCCGGCCCACCAGCCGACAGTGCAGTCCGACCGACAGCATCTTAGGGTTGCCCTGCTCTCCCTCGGCATAGAGCACGTCGAACGCGTCCCGCAGATGTGCGTAGAACTCGTCACCGGTCGAGAAGCCTCCCGGTGAGGCGAATCGCATGTCGTTGGTGTCCAGGGTGTAGGGAACCACCAGGTGGTCGACCGTGCCACTGCCCGTTGACACTTTTTTCCAGTAGGGCAGATCATCGGCGTAGGAATCGGAGTCGTAGACGAATCCACCGTGCTCGACGACCAGCGACCGCGTGTTCGGTGAATCCCGGCCGGTGTACCACCCCAACGGCGCAGCGCCGGTCAGCTCCTTCAGGATCGCCACCGCCTCGGCCATGTGCTCACGCTCGACGTTCTCGTCGATCTGTTGATAGGAGAGCCAGCGCAGTCCATGGCAGGCGATCTCGTGGCCCAGCTCTGCCAGTGCGGCAACCACTTCGGGATTGCGCTGCATGGCTTTGGCCACGGCGAACACCGTCAGAGGTAGGTCTCGCTTCTCGAATGCCCGGAGTACTCGCCACACCCCGGCCCGTGATCCATACTCGTACAGCGATTCCATACTCATGTGGCGATTCGGAAACGCCTGTGCCCCAATCATTTCCGACAGGAAAGTCTCGGACTTCGTGTCCCCGTCGAGCACATTGTTCTCCGCGCCCTCCTCGTAGTTGAGGACGAACTGGACGGCGATGTTCGCCCCTGCCGGCCACTGCGCGTCCGGTGGCGTCGGCCCGTACCCGACCATGTCACGGGGGTAGCTCAGCGGAAACTGGGTCAGCGGGTGCGGAAGGCGCTCGGACGTCACCTGGGCAGTCTCTCACCGAAGTCGATACTCGCGCCGGGTGAGCACAACCCTGATGGCTACGACGGACGGTCGTATGCCAATATTGTCGACACGCGGCAGTCTCGACGGCCCGTGCGCTCGTCAACGCGAACCATCACCCGAGAGGACCGACCCGGTGGCAAACAACGAACTGGAATCCGCTTCGTACGACCAGGTCGTCGATACCCGTCACGAGGTCCCGGACGTGCCGTCCGCCGAGTGGGGGTGGAGCGGCGAATCGAACCGCGCGATGCGAGTTGCCGCGATCGTGGTTGCCGTATTCCTGCTCTTCATGATGATCGGTAATCACACCGGCAAGGTCGAGGATCTGTGGCTGGTCGGATTCGCTGCCACCCTGATCGGGCTGGTCGTGCGCGACGTCGTCGTTCGCCGCAAGCCGAGATAGCGGCTGTCAGTTCTCGGCCGCGAGCTGACCGCACGCTGCGGCGATCTCCTGTCCGCGAGTGTCGCGGACAGTGCACGAGACACCCTGCGCAATCACTCGTCGCACGAATTCTCGCTCCACCGGCTTCGGGCTGGCATCCCACTCGCTGCCCGGGGTCGGGTTGAGTGGAATCAGGTTCACGTGCACTCGTGACCCGAGTGCCTTGTGCAGCTTCTTCCCCAACATGTCGGCCCGCCACGGTTGATCGTTGACGTCTCTGATCATCGCGTATTCGATGGACACCCGTCGTCCCGTCTGATCGGCGTAGTACCGCGCAGCCGAGAGAACCTCGGCCACCGACCACCGGTTGTTGACGGGTACGAGAGTGTCGCGGAGTTCGTCGTCCGGCGTGTGCAGCGACACCGCCAACGTCACCGACAGACCTTCGTCGGCCAGCTTCCGGATGGCCGGTGCGAGACCGACCGTCGACACCGTCACCGAGCGCTGAGAGAGGCCGAGTCCGTCGGGTGCAGGCGAGACGATCTTGCGCACTGCGGCCACGACCCGCTTGTAGTTTGCCAACGGCTCGCCCATCCCCATGAACACCACGTTCGACAGACGGCCCTCACCGCCGGGAACTACGCCGTCGCGCATGTCCGCTGCGGCCGAGCGCACCTGGTCCACGATCTCGGCCGTCGACAGGTTCCGCGTCAGTCCCGCCTGACCGGTGGCACAGAACGGGCAGGCCATTCCGCAACCGGCCTGGCTCGAGATGCACAGCGTCGCGCGGTCCGGGTAGCGCATCAGAACGCTTTCGAGCAAAGTCCCGTCGTTGGCCTTCCACAGGGTTTTCCGAGTGTCGCCGTCGTCACACGCCAAATGCTTGATCGGCGTCAACAAGGTGGGAAAGAGATCGGCACCGACCTTCTCACGAGCTTCGGCCGGAAGATCGGTCATCTTGGTCGTGTCGGCTTCGAGCCGCGAGTAGTAGTGCCGCGCCAGCTGATCGGCCCTGAAGGCAGGTAAACCCAGCGCCTTCACTGCCTCACGAAGGCCCTCTTTGTCGAGGTCGGCGAGGTGACGCGACGGCATTCCCCGGCGCGGAGCGGTGAACACGAGCGGGAGATTCGGCCTCTTCTGCTCCGTTGTACTGCCGGTTGCGGGTGCGGGATCGCTCATTCTCGTCCTCCGCGTCGTTCCTGCTGACTCAACTCCATGCAGACCATTGTCCACCCGTTCTGCTCACAGTCCTATTCGCGACGGTTTCCGGCGGTGCCCGGCGGGTATCGGAAGCGGGCCGATTGCGCATGCATTCGGATCACGCGTGCGAAAGGATCATCGACATGGCTTCCAGAGCGGACGACAGCAACGACGCTTCGTCGGACACGACGGCGTCGGACAAGCCGACATTCCACCGGCCGGCGGGACCCTCGAACGATCCGAACCCGATCACGACCCCGGATTCGGACGGTCATTCCGCGCCCGACCCCGAGTTCGTTCCGGAACGGCAACACACCCGCACCGACGTTGCCCATACCCGCAACGCAGCGCTCTGGACCGGCTTGGTGGTCGGAGCCGTCGTTCTCGTCGTCCTCCTCGCCTTCATCGTGTAGAACCTCGACTCGGTTCAGATGTTCGCCTGGCAACTGGATCTACCCCTTGGAATCGGCATGCTGCCGGCCGCGATCGCGGGCGCACTGGTGATGGCCATGGCGGGCGGCGCTCGAATCCCCCAGGTCCGCCGCGCGGCGAGGAAAAACGAGCGTCACAGTTCGTGAACACTATGCACAGAAGCTGGTACGGCTCGACTGAATCGATAAGGTCGGTGGTGCCCGACTTCACGCGAGGAGCATGACGTGACCACATTCATGGAAACACCGGTGGCATCCGGCGTTGCACCGGACCGCGCACGATCGTGGCTGCTGGTACCCGCCACGAAACCCGACACCTTCGACGCTGCCGTGGCGTCCGGTGTCGACGCAGTCATCCTCGACATCGAGGACGCGGTAGCTCCGGCGAACAAGCCTGCCGCGCGCGAGTCCGTCGTGCGTTGGTTGAGCGAGGGCAACTCTGCCTGGGTCCGGGTCAACGACGCGACGACCCCCTACTGGGCGGACGACCTCGCCGCGTTGTCCGGGCTACCCGGATTGGTGGGCGTCATGCTCGCAAAGACAGAAAGCGGCGGCCAGGTCGAGGCGACTGCGGCCCGCCTTGCCGACGGCACTCCGATCCTCGCGCTGGTCGAGTCGGCTGTAGGCCTCGAAGCAGCCACCGAAATTGCCCGTGCCGACTCGACTTTCCGACTCGCCTTCGGCAGTGGCGACTTCCGGCGTGATACCGGCATGAGCGACGACCCGTTGGCCATGGCCTATCCACGCTCGCGGCTGGTCGTCTCCTCACGGGTAGCGCGACTGCCCGGACCCATCGACGGTCCGACACTGACCGCGAACGACAGTATTCTGGGGCGCGATGCAGCGCTGACGCTGTCGATGGGTATGGCCGGCAAGCTGTGTATGCACACCGATCAGGTGGCCATCGTCAACCGCGAGTTGGCACCCTCCCCCGCGGACGTGTCCTGGGCACACGAGGTGATCCATGCTCTGGGCGCGGACGGTGCCCACGTCAAAGACGGTAGCGATCTGCCACGGTTGGCGAAGGCGCTCAAGATCGACGAGCTGGCTCGAGTTTTCGGAATCTCTGCCGCGTCCTGATCGCTCGGTGCAGAGAGCCGGGCTCAGACCGACTCGACGCCGGTCGGCTTGTATCGAGTGTGGATGCGATAGCGCACATTCAGGGTGAGGCCATCGACCTGTCTTGCCGCGGCGCGCGCTACCCGCGGTGAGAACTCGATTCCCAGTACGTCACGCAAGGTCCGACGATCGGGAAACGTCCATCTGGTGTCGACCCGGCGCAGGTCGAACCCCTGCGCATCGAAGAACGCCTCGACGGCCGCGGGAGCGTAGTGCGGCAGGTCCGCACGCATCCAGTTCCCGTACGGTGCTGCTGTCGCATCGAGATCGACGACCACCAGCGCCCCGCCGGGCTTCAGGACTCGCATCGCTTCATGGATACCCGGGCCACAGCCGGGGCCGAAAAAATACGCGGTACGCGCGTGGACGAGATCGACCGAACCTGTGTCGACGGGCAGCGAGTCCGCCCTACCGGTACGAACCTCGACATTGCCGAGAGCCTCGACTCGTGCTCGCGCCGCGGACACCAACGGTTCGTGCGGTTCCACACCGATGACGCACCGGGCATCGGCGGCGAAGACGGGCAGGTGGAAACCGGTGCCACAGCCCACATCCACGACGATCTTCGCCGTCCAGTCGACACCGGATCCGATGGCAGCGAACAGCGCACCGTCCGCGTCCTGGGCTCGATTCTCCGCCTCGTACAGGTGTGGCCAGTGCCAGATGTTCGGACTGGGGATCACTCCGGTGGTGTCGCCGCGCATTCCCGTCCGCACTCGGTTCAGAGCAGGACGGTGAAAACGAGCCAGGCAACGAACGCCGACGGCAGAAGCGAGTCCAGTCTGTCCATGATGCCGCCGTGGCCGGGCAGAAGGCTGCCCATGTCCTTGATCCGCAGATCACGCTTGACCTGCGATTCGATGAGGTCGCCGAGGGTGCCGGTCACCACGAGCACCACCCCGAGCAGGATTCCGATCATCGAGTTCGCCTCGAGGATCAGGGTCACTGTCAGAAGACATCCGATGACGCAGAAGATGAGCGATCCGACGAGCCCCTCCCAGGACTTCTTGGGGCTGATGGCCGGTGCCATCGGATGTTTACCGAACAACACACCCGCGATGTAGCCGCCGACATCCGAACACACGACTCCGATGACGAAGACCAGAATGCGCCCGGCACCGTTGTCCTGCAACACCATCAGAACAGCGAACGAGGCCAACAGCGGTAGCCAACAGGCCACCAGAACAGTGACCGAGAGCTCCTCGAGATAGTTCTTGGGAGCAGCCCCGAAGCCTTGTCGCAGTAGTAGCCACACCATGCACACCACGACGGTGCCCACCGCCGCACTGAGGACCCCCACCGCACCGAACGGCCAGCCCAGCCAGATCATGGCCTGACCACCGAGGATCAAAGGGATACGCGGTACCAGTACCCCGCCCTCGCGCAGCCGCTTGGACACCTCGTACGTGGCGACGGCCAACGCGACCGCAACGACGCCGATCCATACCAACGGCACGAACACGAGCACGAGTATCAAACCGATGCCCAAACTGCCGCCGACGCCGATTGCGGCAGGCAGATTGCGACCGGCCTTGCCTGCGGACTTCGTGGAGGAGACCCCGGACGAGGCGACGGGCTTTCCGCTGCCCTCCTGCCGATCGGGTCCCACCACTGTCGTCAACTCCTCGAATGTCATCGTCGTTCTGTCGTTCGGCGCACGAACCCGAAGGAGGTCAGACCTCCATCAGTTCACCCTCTTTGCGCTTGACGAGATCGTCCACGGATGCGGTGTACTTCGCGGTGGTCTTGTCGAGCTCGTTCTCGGCGCGCACGACTTCGTCCTCGCCCGCCTCGCCGTCCTTCTGAATGCGCTTGAGCTCGTCCATCGTCCTACGGCGCACGTTGCGAATGGACACTTTCGCGTCCTCGCCCTTGCCCTTGGCCTGCTTGACGAATTCACGGCGGCGTTCCTCGGTCAGCTGCGGTACGCCGATGCGAATGAGATTGCCGTCGTTGGTGGGGTTGACGCCCAGATCGGAATTGCGGATGGCGGTTTCGATCGGCCCGAGCTGGTTCGACTCGTACGGCTTGATCACCACCAACCGCGCCTCGGGCACGCTGATGCTGGCCAGCTGTGTGATCGGGGTCGGTGCACCGTAGTACTCGATGACTATGCGCGAGAACATTCCCGGGTTGGCACGACCGGTGCGGATCGAGGACAGGTCGTCACGTGCAACCGATACGGCCTTTTCCATCTTCTCTTCGGCGTCGAAGAGAGCTTCGTCAATCACGATCTGTCCTCCATCGTTTTCGTTCTCGATTCGTTCGCGTCCAGGTCGGTGACGGTCACGATGTGACCAGAGTGCCGATCTTCTCACCGGACACAGCGCGAGCGATATTCCCCTGAACCAACAAATTGAACACCAGCATCGGCATCTGGTTGTCCATGCAGAGGCTGAAAGCAGTCGCGTCGGCGACTTTGAGCCCCCGCTCGAGCGCCTCCCGATGGGTGATGCTCTCGAACATCGTCGCGTCGGGATCGATCCGTGGATCGGCCGAGTACACGCCGTCGACGCCCTTGGCCATCAGCAACACCTCGGCTCCGATTTCGAGAGCACGCTGAGCAGCTGTGGTGTCGGTCGAGAAGTACGGCATTCCCATCCCGGCACCGAAGATGACGACTCGGCCCTTCTCCAGGTGCCTGCGCGCGCGTAGCGGTAGGTACGGCTCGGCGACCTGACCCATCGTGATTGCCGTCTGGACCCTGGTCGCGACTCCCTGCTTCTCCAGGAAATCTTGCAGCGCAAGACAATTCATGACCGTGCCGAGCATGCCCATGTAGTCCGAGCGCGATCGGTCCATCCCGCGTTGCTGCAGTTCGGCCCCGCGGAAGAAGTTTCCACCGCCGATCACCACGGCAACCTGAACTCCCGTGGCCACCACCTCGGCGATCTGCTCGGCGACGTTGTTCACGACATCCGGATCCAGCCCCACTTGGCCGCCACCGAACATCTCCCCACCCAGTTTGAGCATCACGCGTCGGAACCCGGGACGGTCAGGGGCCGGATCGGTCATAGCTCTCCTCGGTACTCGTCGAACACTACGGTTTACTCACCGATCATCCTGCCCTATCGACACCGGATCGGTGGACACGGCTCCGACCTGCTGCACACACGAGCGATGCCGCCCACTCGATGGAATCGAATGAGCGGCATCGCCTCGACCGACAGGTGCGCAGACTAGCTGGCGCCTACCTCGAATCGAGAGAACCGAGTGATCGTCACGCCGGCCTCGTCCAGAATGGCCTTCACAGTCTTGTTGCCGTCCTGAACCGACTTCTGCTCGGTGAGAACGACGTCCTTGAAGAATCCGTTGACGCGACCTTCCACGATCTTCGGCAGAGCCTGCTCCGGCTTGCCTTCTTCGCGAGCGGTCTCTTCGGCAATCCGACGCTCGGCTGCGACCAGATCCTCGGGGACCTCGTCACGGCTCACGTACTTGGCCTTGAGAGCTGCAATCTGCATGGCGGCGGCGCGTGCTGCGTCGCCTGCGGCGTCACCGTCACCGGTGTACTCGACCAAGACGCCGACGGCCGGCGGCAGGTCCGCGCTGCGCTTGTGCAGGTAAGTAGCGGTGTTGCCGTCGTACGAGACGACGCGGCGAATTTCGAGCTTCTCGCCGATCTTGGCCGACAGCTCGTTCAGAGCCGTCTCGACGGTCTTGCCACCGAGGTCGAGCGCCTTGAGTGCGTCGACGTCGGCCGGCTTGCCTGCTGCGGCGGTTGCCGCGACCGACGCGGCGAACGTCTGGAACTCGTCGTTCTTCGCGACGAAGTCGGTCTCGGAGTTGATTTCCACGAGCACTCCACCCTCGGCGACCACGAGGCCCTCGGCGGTGTTGCGCTCGGCGCGCTTGCCGACGTCCTTGGCACCCTTGATACGCAGGTACTCGACAGCCTTGTCGTAGTCGCCGTCGTTCTCGGCGAGCGCGTTCTTGCAGTCCATCATTCCGGAGCCGGTGAGCTCACGGAGCCGCTTGACGTCGGCGGCAGTGTAGTTCGCCATCGTGGGCGAGCCTCCTCAAAAGTCTGGGTACGGACATTGACGAAAATGCTGTTCTCAGGGCGTGATCAGCGGGCTCGCTGCCGAGCCGTGCCGACCACAACCCTGACAGACCGAAGCGGCCCCGGCCCACCCCTGAGGGTGAACCGGGACCGAATTCGATCAAGCCTGAGTGGCCGGAGCTTCCTCTGCGGCCGGGGCCTGCTCCGCGGGAGCGTCGGCTGCCGGAGCTGCTTCTGCCGCCGGTGCGTCGGCTGCCGGAGCTGCCTCTGCTGCCGGCGATGCCTGCTGGAGCTGCTCGAGCTCCCACTCGGCGAGGGGCTCGCCTGCGCCGACCTCGGGCTTGGCGTCGGATGCAGTGTTCTGACCTGCTCGCGCCTGCACGCCCTCGGCGACTGCCGACGCGACGACCTTGGTCAGCAGCGCAGCGGAACGGATCGCGTCGTCGTTACCCGGGATCGGGTAGTCGACCACGTCGGGATCGCAGTTGGTGTCGAGGATCGCGATGACCGGGATGTTCAACTTACGAGCCTCGGCAACCGCGAGATGCTCTTTGTTGGTGTCGACGATCCAGATGGCCGACGGGACCTTGGACATGTCCCGGATGCCACCGAGGGTGCGGTCGAGCTTGGTCATCTCACGCGTGAGCATGAGGATTTCCTTCTTGGTGCGTCCCTCGAAGCCACCGGTCTGCTCCATTGCCTCGAGCTCCTTGAGGCGGAGCAGACGCTTGTGGACAGTCTGGAAGTTGGTGAGCATGCCACCGAGCCAGCGCTGGTTCACGTAGGGCATGCCCACGCGGGTCGCCTCGGCGGCGATGGACTCCTGCGCCTGCTTCTTGGTGCCGACGAACAGAACCGTGCCGTTGTGGGCAACGGTCTCCTTGACGAACTCGTAAGCCCTGTCGATGAAGGTCAGAGTCTGCTGCAAGTCGATGATGTAGATGCCGTTGCGGTCGGTGAAGATGAATCGCTTCATCTTCGGGTTCCAGCGACGGGTCTGGTGTCCGAAGTGTGTGCCGCTGTCGAGCAGCTGCTTCATTGTTACTACAGCCATGGCTGAAGAACTCTCTTTCGATGGTGCGGTTGACGCAGAGTGTCGGTGACCTCTGCCCTGGCGCCCGCGGAAGTTGCCGGACCTGGAATCGCACGGTTTCAGGACCGCCGACAACCGGTTTTCGTATCGGTGGATCTGCCGAAGCAGTCGATGCGATGACGCGGACGCGCGAAGTCGACCCGTGCACGCACAGGCCGCAGTGACGAGTGTAGACCTGCCGCAGTCCCCGTCATAACCAGGCTCGACTGTCAAGGGATTCCGCTACCTGTGGACAAACAAAACCGTCGTCCACAATTGCCCTTCGCGTTGGTTCGGGTGCTCGGTTTCGAGAGATGGTCGACGGGTGAACTTCTGTCTCGCGCTTCGAGCGGCAACGATGGCCGTCGTCACCTCCGTCTCGCTCTCGACGTCGGTGGCCTCGGCTGCACCTGGTGGGTTCGCCTGGCCATTGCAACCGAAGCCTCGCGTCGTGACCCCGTTCGACCGTCCCGAGCAGAACTGGCTACCCGGCCACCGCGGGGTCGACCTGGCCGGCGACGAGGGCGGACCGGTGCTGGCCGTCGCCGACGGCATCGTGGTGTTCGCCGGTTCGGTCGCCGGAAGACCCGTCGTGTCGGTCGACCACTCGGGCGGATTGCGATCGACGTACGAGCCGGTGACGGCCTCGGTAGCAGCCGGAACCCGGGTCGGACGCGGGTCGGTGCTGGGTTCGTTGGCGGCGGGTCATGATGGATGCGCGGCGACCTGTCTGCACTGGGGCATCAGGCGGGGCCGAGAATATCTCGATCCGACGGCCCTGGTGGGTGCCCGTCCGATCAGGTTGAAGCCGGTCGGGGAACCGACCCGGTGATTGTCAGCGCGGCGGGCCGGAGTGTCGGCCGGACGCGGCCGGAAAATCATCGGCGACCATGGCCGCGAGCTCGACGAAGGCGCTCCTCGTCTGTGGGCGCAACTTCTCCAGATCGACAACGGCACCCTCGGCAAGATGCTCGTCGAACGGAACCACCAACACCGCGCGGCACCGTTCCAGGAAGTGCTGCTGCAGAACGTTCATGTCGACCGCCGACGAGCCGGGTCGGACCGAGCTGATCACGACCACCGTCCGCTCGACCAGATGCCCGTATCCGTGCAGCTCTAGCCAGTCCAACGTCGCCGCTGCACTGCGCGCACCGTCGACTGCCGGCGAGCTGACCAGGACCAGCGCGTTCGCGAGTTGCAGAACTCCGTTCATCGCCGAGTGCATGATGCCTGTTCCGCAATCGGTCAGAATAAGGTTGTAGTACACCTGCAGCATGTCGATGACCGATCGGTAGTCGTCCTCGCCGAACATCTCGGACGCTGCGGGGTCGCGCTCTCCGGCCAGTACTTCCAGCCGACTCGGGGCCTGCGAGGTGTGCTCCCGAATGTCGGAGTATCGCCGAATGTTCGGTGCTGCGGCCAACAGGTCGCGCACGGTCGACGACGTCTGCCGTGGAACGCGTTCACCCAGGGTGCCGAAATCGGGGTTCGCGTCCACGGCGATGACGCAATCTCCCCGCAACGACGCAAAGGTCGAGCCGAGGCCGAGAGTGGTAGTGGTTTTGCCGACCCCGCCCTTGAGCGACAGGAACGCGATCCGATAATCACCGAGAACGGGCTGCCGGATGCGCTCGACCTGATTTCGGTACCGCTCCTCCGCCGTCGACTCACCCGGATTGATGACGCCACCAGTGAGTCGGTGGACGCCTCGACGCCATCCGGAACTGGATGTCCTCTTGGGGCGCTTGAGCAGCGAATCCGCGCCCAGGTCGGCACTGTTGGGCCGATACGGATTCGGTGCGCCCGCCCACGGCTGAGGAGACCAGCCCGGCGCTGACGCCGGAAATTCTTCGGCACGCGGGTGGGCAGGCAGGTGTCTGTCGGGTTGCGCGGAGACCGGCCCGGGCTCGAGCGGCCCCGGTTGCAGCGGTACCGGCGGGTTGTACCGCGGGGGTGCGGTCCGTCGGTCGATCGAATCGGGCGTTTGCCAGGGCGGGGGTTGCCGGGACGTCGAGCGAGATCGGGAATTCGGGTCCGAGGATGTATCCCGGGGACTGTCCTCCGGTTCCGTACCGCGTCCGGCGTCGGACTCCTGGCGCTCCGCGGCAGAACTCGAACGCACATGCATCGACCACGGCTGCGAAGTGCCCTGCGGTCGGTCGCGGTCCACGGTCCCCCGTATTCGGTCTGGTCGGTCGGTGATGACGCTACCAAAGGTAGCGCCGTCGACGCTCGGCTCACGCCCGGGGGTGAGCCTGATCGTGCACAGCACGCAACCGTTCGACCGACACGTGCGTGTAGATCTGTGTGGTCGCGAGGGAAGCATGTCCGAGCAATTCCTGGACCACCCTCAGATCGGCACCGCCCTCGAGAAGATGGGTCGCTGCCGTATGACGCAAGCCGTGCGGACCGAGGCCGGGGGCACCGGGAACGCTGTCGAGTACCGCATGAACGGCCGTTCTGGCCTGCCGCTGGTCGAGTCGTCCGCCTCGCTTCCCCAGCAGCAGCGCAGCACCGGACCGGTCGTTGGCCAGTGTCGGCCTGCCGCTGACGAGCCAGTTGTCCAATGCCTGCGCTGCCGGCACGCCGTACGGCGCAGAACGTTCCTTGTTGCCTTTGCCCAGTACACGAACCAGACGGCGATCGGTGTCCACGTCGTCGATGTCGAGTCCGCACAGCTCTCCGACCCGAACTCCGGTCGCGTACAGAAGCTCGACGACGAGACGGTCCCTCAACGCGATCGGATCGAGCTCTGCAGCACCAGATTCTGCAGCCGCCAACGCCTGAGACGCTTGATCGTGGCGCAGGACACCGGGCAGTGTCCGATGACTCGACGGTGCTGCCAGACGTTCCGCCGGCCCGATCTGCACCGCCCCCACCCGCTCCAGCCATTTGCCGAAAGTCCGCGCAGACGAGGTTCGCCTGGCCATCGAGGTTCTGGCCGAACCGCCCGCCGAGTACGTCGCCAACCAGGATCGCACCGTGCGCAGGTCCAGATCGGCGATGGTCGCCTCGGGCGCGCTGCCCGCAAGGTGTGCAAGGAGCGATCGAGCGTCGGTCACGTAAGCACGAATGGTGTGCTCCGAGCGCTCTCGACCGAGTCGAAGGTGTTCGGCGAACTCTTCGACGTGGATGCCGAGGTGGGGCGGCAACGAATCGGTCATCGCCTCAGCTTGAGCGGTCCGAAGCTCCTCTACAAACGGACACGCCGCTCGACCCGAGCCGTCGCCCGTTCAGGCGTCGACTCCGGCTTCGGCCTGCGCCAGATCTCGCTTCCACACTCGGAACGTCTCCTCGGTTCGTCCTCGACGCCAGTAACCCGAGATCGAGGCCCACTCGGCACCCACACAGCGCTCCTTGCGAATGTAGGGCCGGATGTTGTGCATGACCGCCTGTGCCTCACCGTGGACGAAAACCTGCGCCTGGCCGGGCAACCATTCCGTGTCCCGCACTGCCGCGATCAAGGGCGCGTTGTCCCCGGCTCGATCGTCGCCGACCTCATTCGAAGACGCTCCCCGGTGAACCCAGGTGACGTCGACGACGGCGAGGGTCTCCATGTAGATCTCGTCGTGACGATCCGCTACTTCGATGAATACCTTGGCGATCGCGTCTTCCGGCAGAGCCTCCACGGCGGCCGAGATCGCCGGAATCGCCGATTCGTCGCCGGCGAAGAGATGCCAGTCCGCGTCGGGTCGCGGGGCGTAACCTCCGGACGGACCGAAGAACGACATCTTGTCTCCCGGGGCGGCCCGCGTGGCCCACGGACCGGCCACGCCCTCGTCGCCGTGCACCACGAAGTCGATCGCGATCTCCCGCGCACCGGCGTCGACGGATCGCACGGTATAGGTGCGCATGATCGGATCGTCGTCGGTTCCGAAGAAGAGCTTGACGTAGGCGTCGGTCTCGTCGATCGCGTCGAAGTCGTCGAAATTGTCACCGCCGAGATAGACCCGGTACATGTGTGGAGTGAGCGCCTCGGTGCGGAGGACGGACAGGGTGGTTTTCTTGCGTGCCACTGAGGACCCTTCTTCGAGCGAACAACGCCGATGCGCGGCGCATAGACTAAGCATTGCCTAACACTCTAGCGTCGAGGTTTCGTGCGGGTGGTGTTCATCCCCGTACGACGCGAAACCAGCCCGTTTCGTCGCTCGCCACGAAACCGTCCAATTCCAGCACCGGAAGCGCCGCACGTACCTTGCCGATCGGCACACCGGAGTGCTCGGACAATTCGCGACTCGACAGGGACCCGGTCGCCGGCAGTGCGTCGTAGATCAACAATCCGGTCTCCGAGAGCACGTCGGTCTCGCGAAACAGGTCCGGTCGTGGCTCCTCCGGGGATCCGAGCGCACCGGCCTCGGCAACCACATCGTGTGAACTCGACACCAGTACCGCCTCCCCGTCGCGAATCATGCGATGGCACCCCTTGGACGTCGGTGAGGTGACCGGGCCGGGGACCGCCAGCACCGGACGGCCCAGTTTCGCTGCCCACGCCGCAGTGTTTCGAGCGCCGCTTCGCCACCCGGCCTCCACCACCACCACGGCCGATCCGAGAGCGGCGACGAGTCTGTTGCGGGCCAGAAAGCGATGCTTGGCCGGAGTGGTTCCGGGTGCGTACTCGCTCAGGACCAGCCCGTGATCGGCAATCTGTCGCAGCAGTCGAGAGTGGCCCGCCGGGTACGCACGGTCGACGCCACAGGCCAGCACCGCAATGGTCGTACCGTCCACTCCGAGAGCCGCGCGGTGAGCGGCGGCGTCGATTCCGAAGGCCGCACCCGAGATGATGGTCCAGCCGTCGAGAGCCAGGTCCGACGCAATTTCTGCAGTGACGTGATCACCGTAGGGGCTCGATGCACGAGTCCCGACGATGGACACCGACCGCTCGGTGGCAGAGGCGACGGGGCGGTGTCCGAGCGCCCACAACGCGATCGGCGGGCACGTGTCCACCCCGGCGGTCAGACCCGACCCATCGAAGCCGAGAAATCGCCACGCGGGCCAATCGTCGTCGTCCGGCGTGATCAACCGGCCGCCCAGTGCGGCAATGTGGTCGAGATCCGCAGCAGCGGTGTCGATGTGGGCGCGCACCGCGAGCCGCTCCCCCAATCGGCCGGCCCGCACCGCCGAGGCTGCCGCTTCCGGGCCGTGCGCCGCCGCATGGTCCACCACGAGTCGATGCGGGCCTTGCGCCACCCGAGAGAGATACGCCCACGCGAGGCGTCGTGCGTCGGGCGTCATGCCACTCCCCTGTCACGAAAATCCAGTGCCGCTCCGACCTCGTCGGGGCCCGGAACCGTACGACCGGCGAGGTCGCTCAACGTCCACGCCACTCGTATCGCTCGGTCCGCACCTCGCGCGGTCAACGACCCGTTTCGCAGTGCACGCTCCACCGGCGCGAGCGCCGGCCGCGCCAATCGAAAGCGTTGCCGCAGAGCAGGTCCCGGGACCTCTGCATTCGTTCTCCAGCCGAAGTCCTGCCAACGCCCGGCGGCCGCGTCCCTGGCTCCCGTCACGCGTGCACGGATCTCGCTCGTTCCCTCCCCCACTTCGTCCACCAATGCTCCCGTAGCGACGCCCATCATCTGTATACGGAGATCGACACGATCGAGCAGCGGCCCGGAGAGCTTCCCGAGATACTTGCGCCGGGCAGTGGGTGCGCAGACGCAATCGACCTGTCGCGCAGGTGCACACGGGCATGGATTCGCCGCCAGAACCAATTGAAATCGAGCTGGGTATCGGGCCACACCGTCTCGACGTGCGATGCGAATTTCGCCGTCCTCCAGGGGTGTCCGCAACGCCTCGAGTACGCGAACGCTCATCTCGGCGCACTCGTCCAGAAACAGCACTCCCCGATGCGCGCGACTGACCGCTCCCGGCTTCGCCATTCCGGTTCCACCACCCACCAAGGCGCTCACCGATGTCGAATGGTGAGGTGCGATGAACGGCGGCGACGTGATCAGGGGCCGCGCGCTGGTCAGCAGACCCGCTACCGAATGAATGGCCGTCACTTCCAGCGCTTCGGACTCCGTCAGCGGCGGCAGGATTCCCGGAAGACGTTGGGCCAGCATCGTTTTACCGATCCCCGGCGGCCCGGTCAACATGATGTGATGAGCTCCGGCCGCTGCCACTTCCAGAGCCCACCGCGCATCCGCCTGTCCGGCCACATCGCTGAGATCCGGGTAGATCTCCTGGTGCCACTCGGACGCCACCGGCGATTCCAGGGTGTGCTCACCGCGAAGCCACGCGACGACATCGCCCAGCGAGTCGGCACCCAACACCTCGATCTCGTCCACCAGCCCCGCCTCGGCCAGACACCGACTCGGCACGATCACTCGCCGCCACCCCGCGGCCTTGACCGCGAGCACTCCGGGCAGAACTCCGCGCACCGCGCGCAACCTGCCGTCCAGAGCCAACTCTCCCAAAAAGACCGTCTCGGAAAGACTTCCGCGCGGAATGGCCTTCGCCGCATCGAGAACCGACAGGGCGAGAGCGAGGTCGTACACCGATCCGCCCTTGGGCAACGTTGCGGGTGACAGCGCGAGTATCACCCGACTGTCCGGCCACGTCCCACCCGAGTTCTTCACAGCGGCTTTGACTCGATCTCGCGATTCGTTCAACGCGGTGTCGGGCAAACCGACCAGGTGTGTGCCCGGCAGACCCTGCCCGATATCGGCTTCGATTTCCACCAGCACACCGTCGACACCGTTGACCGCAACCGAGTGCGCTCTGCCGAGGGGCATCAGAACGCAGCCCGCACGTGCGTGATCACCGGGTTGTCGTCCCGACCGACCACGATTGCGATCACGTCGAATCTGATCTGCACCCATGGTCCCTGCTGCAGCGCGAGCCAGTACAGTGCCAGTCCTCGAATTCGGGTCTGCTTGCTGTACGTCACGGCCTCGGCCGGTGTGCCGTAACCGATTCCCGACCGCGTCTTGACCTCGACGAAAACCATGGTGTCGCCGTCGCGCGCAATGATGTCGAGCTCACCGGATCGATGTCGCCAGTTCCGTTCGATCACCTCGAGTCCGATGTCCTCGAGGTGGCGCACCGCGAGGTCCTCACCTCGCGCCCCGAGTTCCTGATTGGTCGCCATACCCGATTCCTCCACTTCCCGGCCGTGCTGCACGGCCGATTCGGTGTACCGAAGGTGGCACGTCCGAATCAGGAAGAGAGAGGGAAACTGCAGGTGGGCGATTGCCCTGTGGACAACTGCTCCCCTGTGGACAAAGGCAGAACATGTGCGGCGACGAGTTGCCGAGTGTGTCGGACCTTCGTGTCAGGGCGGTCCAGAATTCCACGGCCTCGAGCAAATGGCCTGTCCACGCACGAAACTCCGCCCGAATTCAGAATTCGGACGGAGCTGATGCAGAGCGTCGGCACGTCGAGTCAGGTGCCGAAGAGATGTAGTGGGCAACGCCGAACGTAGGCGCTACCGAACGATTCAGTGAGCAGCTTCGTACGCTGCTTGCACGTCCTGACTGATCCGGCCGCGGGCACTGACCTCGTGGCCGTTCTCGCGTGCCCAGGCCCGAATGTCCTGAAGATCGACCTTGCCACGAGCCGGTGCCGGAGCGGCACTGCCCTTACGGGTGCGGCGGCCGGAGATCTTCTCGGCATGTTCGATCCAGAAAGCCAACTGTTCGTGCAATTCGTTGGCATGTTTGAGATTCAAATCGATGCGGTACTGGTTTCCACCGATGCCGAATTCGATGGATTCACCTTGGCCGTCTTTGATAACCGAACCATCGACATCGTCGATCATCTGCACAAGTGTCTTGCGTGCCATCTCGTACCTCTTACACGTCTGGGGGATGCGATATTCAAGTTGTACCACCCATTCTTGGATCGGCGCAAAGAACTTCGCGCTTTGTGCGACGTGTCGAATCGACGAATTACCGTGTGGATATCTCGAGAAATTTCCAGAGAATAGTCGTCTAAATCCAATACTCTTGCTGCACAACCATCTTCGACGAGAGAATGGCCGCTGCCAGACCGGTCTGGACCGAGCCGTCCGTCGGATGAACAGGAAAACAGGGCCTTCGGAACTATTTGGTCGGATGTCCAGCTTCTATGAGGATTGCCGCCGAGACCGTTGCTGCCCGCTCGGCGGCTCGAAAACCTGATGTGTTCGATCGGGTGCGAGGCGTCGTCTACCGCGCCGGCCCGCCGAGTTCGGGCGGAGCCGGCTATTCGGGGAGGCGAAGGTCCGGCTTGTCCAACTCTTCGATGTTGACGTCCTTGAACGTGATCACTCGGACGTGCTTGACGAAACGGGCGGGGCGATACATGTCCCACACCCACGAGTCGGACATTCTCAACTCGAAGTAGATTTCACCGTCGGCGTCGTGCGGAATGAGTTCGACGGAGTTCGCCAGATAGAACCGACGTTCGGTTTCGACGACGTAGTTGAACTGACCTACGATGTCCCGATACTCGCGATACAGCGAGAGCTCCATCTCGGTTTCGTACTTTTCGAGATCTTCGGCACTCATCGGTCTCTTTCATCCTCCAGTCGGGCGTGAATGGCCATCATCGCGCACCGGCGTCGCGGCAGTCCATTCGCCCCAGGGCGTCGACCCCAGGAGTGGAGCCTGCGGAACGACTCCCGGACAAATAGCGTGACATGCCCGCGGCCGCCGCGGCAACGTTGGCATAGGACATGCGGTGTTCCCGGCTCGGCCCGAGTGCCGTCATCGCGGCGGAATGCGCGCGAGTGCTGTACCCCTTGTGCACGGCGAATCCGTAGCCGGGAATCTCGTCGTCCAGCTGCACCATCAATCGATCGCGCGAGACCTTCGCCAACACGCTGGCGGCAGCGATGCACGCGGCGGTGGCGTCGCCGCCGATCACCGGCAGAGACGGAACAGGCAGGCCGGGCACCCGAAAGCCATCGGTGAGCACGTACCCGGGGGTCACACCCAGCCGGGCGACGGCGCGACGCATTCCCTCGATGTTCGCGACGTGCACCCCGATGCGATCGACCTCGGCAGCGTCGATGAACACCACGCTCCATGACACTGCGAGCTTCTGGATCTTCGGGAACAGCTCCTCCCTGCGACGCTCGGTGAGCTTCTTGGAGTCGTCGAGGTCGGCCAGAGCCGCGTGGGCACGCGCTCCGAGTACACATGCCGCCACCGTCAGCGGGCCGGCGCACGCTCCCCTACCGGCCTCGTCCACACCTGCGACCGGGCCGAGGCCGCTGCGTTCCAGAGCAGATTCCATCGTCCGTAAGCCAGAGGCTCTCCGAATGACCGGACGTGGCGGCCACGACGACCGAGTCAGAGTCGCTCGTGCGCGCGGCACGCGGCGGGGGGCCGCCGTCATCGACCTTGAATGTCGGGAGAGTCCAGGAGCCCGGTCCGCGACGGCGGCAGCGCGATGAACACGGCCTTGCCGATCACGTTGTCGAGAGGAACGGTGCCGATGAACTCGTCGGTGACGTGGTAACGAGAATCTCGCGAGTTGCTCCGATTGTCACCCATCACCCAGATGTTGCCGTCCGGCACCGTGACGGGGTCGAAGCATCGTCCGGACTTCAATTCGGTGTCGCACGTCATCGTTCCCGGAGTGAACGGGAAATCCATCTGTATGTACGGCTCGTCCAGCGGTTGCCCGTCCACGAGAACTCGGCCCTGGTCGTCACAGCATTCGACTGTCTGACCACCGGTGGCAATGACGCGCTTGACCAGATCGTTCTCGTCCGGAGCGACGACTCCGATCAAGGCACCCACCTCTTGGGCCCCGCGAACGACGGAATTGTCGGAGCGCTGCGATACGAATTCGTCGTTCCACGAATCCGGTCCACGGAAGACGACGATGTCCCCGGGCTTCGGGTCGCCGAACCGGTAGCCGATCTTCTCCACCACTATTCGGTCACCGGTGCAGCCGATACAGCCGTGCAAGGTCGGCTCCATCGATTCGGACGGGATCAGATACACCCGGGCGACGAATGTCTGGAGCAGAAAACTCAACACCAGCGCTACCAGAATGAGGATGGGAAGCTCACGCCAGAACGAGCGGGGCTTGCGCTCCCGACGCTTGCTCTGCGAAGACTCGTCGTCGGATTCATCGATGGGATCCTGTGGGGACTGCGTCACGTCAACAGGTTAGCCGGAACGATCGTCTGCACTGCCGGACGGTGTGTGCACCGGTGTTTCGGACGGCCGTGTGCCTCACTGAGGACAGCGAGGCCGAGGGCAACCGCACCCGAAACGCATCATGCCGCGTCGCCCGAATGGGCGACGCGGCATGAAGGAACTACGAGGAGCCGGGCGGAACCGGTCAGCGCTTTTCCTTGATCTTGGCGGCCTTGCCACGCAGATCGCGGAGGTAGTACAGCTTGGCGCGACGGACGTCACCACGGGTGAGGACCTCGAACTGCGCAATGTTGGGGCTGTGCACCGGGAAGGTGCGCTCGACGCCGACACCGAACGAGACCTTGCGGACCGTAAACGTTTCGCGAACGCCACCGCCCTGACGCCGGATGACGACGCCCTTGAAGATCTGAATGCGCTCTTTGGAGCCTTCGATAACCTTGACGTGCACGTTCAGTGTGTCGCCGGGGCGGAAATCGGGGATGTCGCCACGCAGCGACTGATTGTCGAGAAAGTCCAGAGTGTTCATCGGTAATGCCATCCTTGCGTTCTGCGCATGAGTAGAGGAACCGAGCGGCTCGTCGAATCAACGGCTCGACTGGTTCGTACTCCGAGTGAGGTCCGTGCCTGCTAGAGGCAACCCGACCATTGTGCCAGACCATCAGGCGTTCGACGAAATCGACGATTCACAGCGTGCAGCCGAACCGCCGGCCATCGGCGCAGGTAACACCGTCCGCGACAATTCGTGCTCGGTGGCCTCACGGGCATGCACCATGCTCGGCTTGCCTGCGATCACGTCCTGGAGATAGATCTTGGCCCGGATGATCGGCCGTCGCCACCGCTTCTCTCGGCGCAGCGCCCGTTCCATCTTCTTCGGCCTGGTCGTGTAGCGCCACCTTGCCCACGGGGCGCTCGGCCTGCTCAAACGCAGGGCGGCCAGAACGAGAATCGGCAGGACGAACAGCCCGAGCAGCCCGGTCCAGATCTTGCCCTTGAGCAGGACAACGACGCACAGGGCCAGGTTGATCAGCGCCAGGACTGCCAGCGCACTGCGCACCCATGGATCGGGGTCGGCTCGAAAGTCGGCCGGGCTCAACAGCTCCAGCGGGTGAAAGCCCAGCAGCAGCAGGCCGGTGAACGCCACCGCGGCGAACACGGCATCCACCGACGTACGGCCTTGTTCGGACCAGTAGACATCGCGGAGATAGAAGATCAACGCGAACTCGTCGAGGACCAGAGCGGCACCGATACCGAAGATCGCCGCCAGCACCGCCCCGACCGACTCGGAACCGTCGACGTACACCGCGATCAAACCGATCCCCGCCAACAACATCAGCACGATCCCGAACACGACGTGATGTATGTGTTGCCCACCGGGAGTGATGTTGCCGGGCCACCACTTCACATCCGCGCGAATCATCCTGACGCTGAGACGAATCAGCAGAAATCCGACCAGCAGTCCCATCAGGAAACACAGAAGTGGCAGTCGGCCGTGATCGACGACCCCGTGCTGCAACCACCTCACGTGCGACCCACGTCCTTCCTGACGACCGGTCGGTGCATCGGATTTCACACTATTCGTGATCCGAGCCACGGAGGGCAGCATCGACCGAGGAACCGCTCGCTACTTTCCGAATCCCGCCTTCCGTAACGCGTCTGCCATCGAACCGGCCGCCGGTGCGGCCTGCTGTCCACCACCGCGGCGGTCACGCTGGGGCCGTGCGTCACGCCGATTGCCCTGGTCGGGACCGGCAGCTCGCCCCTGACCTCGGGGTCGCTCGCTCTGTTGTCCGCGTGCGGCGTCCTTGCCGCCGGTACCCCCCGGCTCGTCGTCCAGACGCAGACTCAATCCGATGCGCTGACGCGGAAGGTCGACCTCCATGACCTTGACGCGAACGACGTCACCGGATTTGACGACCTCACGAGGGTCCTTGACGAAGTTGTGCGACATCGCAGAGACATGCACGAGTCCGTCCTGATGCACGCCGACGTCGACGAAAGCACCGAATGCCGCCACGTTGGTCACGACACCCTCCAGCGTCATCCCCGGCTTCAGATCGGCCACCTTCTCGATACCGGCCGCGAAAGTAGCGGTCTTGAATTCCGGGCGAGGGTCGCGTCCGGGCTTCTCGAGCTCGGCGATGATGTCGGTGACCGTGGGCAGACCGAATCGCTCGTCGACGAATTCACCGGGATCGAGTCTGCGCAGGAGTGTCGTGTTGCCGACAACCTCACGCACCCCGACTCCCGCCTTTCCGACGATACGGCGCACGACGGGGTATGCCTCCGGGTGCACGCTCGACCGATCGAGTGGATCTTCTCCGCCGGAGATGCGCAGGAACCCAGCGCACTGCTCGAACGCCTTGGGCCCCAGTCGTGGTACTTCTTTGAGCTTGCTGCGGCTGGCGAACGGCCCGTTCTGGTCGCGATGCGCCACGATGCTCTCGGCGAGTGAACCGGCGATGCCGGAGACCCTCGACAGAAGCGGGACCGACGCCGTGTTCACGTCGACACCGACCGCGTTCACCGCGTCCTCGACGACGGCACCGAGAGAACGGGCCAGCAATGTCTCCGATATGTCGTGCTGATACTGCCCGACGCCGATGGATTTGGGATCGATCTTGACCAGCTCGGCCAGCGGATCCTGCAACCTGCGGGCGATCGAGACCGCTCCGCGAATCGAGACATCGAGCTCGGGCAACTCACTCGACGCGTACGCAGACGCGGAGTACACCGACGCTCCGGCCTCGGACACCACCACCTTCGTCAGGTTCGCGGCCGGGAACTTGGTGATCAATTCTGCTGCCAGCGAGTCGGTTTCACGCGATGCGGTGCCGTTACCGATGGCGATCAGTTCGACCTTGTGCTTGGCGGCCAGGCCTGCGAGCGTGGCCACGGCCTGATCCCACTTGCCCTGTGGCTTGTGGGGATAGATCGTGTCGTAATCGACGACCTTTCCGGTGGCGTCGACGATGGCGACCTTGGTGCCGGTACGGAAGCCCGGGTCCAGACCCATCGTGGTGCGGTTGCCCGCCGGAGCCGCGAGCAGCAGGTCCTTGAGGTTGCTCGCGAACACGTCGACGGCGTCCTTCTCGGCGGATTGGCGCAGCCGCATTCGAGTATCGAGGGATACCGTCACCAGCATTTTGGTGCGCCACGCCCATCGGACGGTATCGAGCAGCCACTTGTCGGCGGGACGTCCCCGATCGGCGATCCCGAACTTGGTGGCGATCCGGCCCTCGTAGGCGCTCGGCACCCCTGGCGTCGGTTCGTCACGCTCTGGCTCGAACCCGAGCGAGAGCACCTCCTCCTTCTCACCTCTGAGCGTGGCGAGGATGCGATGCGAGGGCAGGCTCGTGAACGATTCGGAGAACTCGAAATAATCGGAGAACTTCGAGCCTTCCTCCTCCTTGCCCTTGCGAACCGACGCGACCAGCTTGCCGGACGTCCACATCAGCTCACGGAGTTCACCGACCAGGTCGGCGTCCTCGGCGAAACGCTCGACGAGAATCGCGCGCGCACCGTCGAGTTGCTCCTGATCGAACCCCGCCGGGTCGGTGGTGGGGTCGGAGAACAGCGCATCGGCGACGGGCTCGTGCCCGGCCTCCCTCGCGATCTGGGCCTTGGTTCGGCGCTTCGGCTTGAACGGCAGATAGATGTCCTCGACGCGCGCCTTGGTGTCGGCCGACATCAACGACTGCTCGAGCGCGGCGTCGAGCTTGCCCTGCGAGCGAATGGACTCGATGACGGCGTCTCTGCGCTCGTCGAGCTCCCGCAGGTACCGAAGCCGCTCGTCGAGTTGACGCAGCTGCGTGTCGTCGAGGGTGCCGGTGACTTCCTTGCGGTAGCGCGCGATGAACGGGACCGTCGAACCGCCGTCGAGCAGTTCCACGGCGGCACGAACCTGTTCTTCGCGAACATCGAGTTCTTCGGCTATGCGCTTGTTCACAGATTTCAGAGCAGTGGTCACGGCGATGGACCCTACCGCTACTGTGGGACGAGTCGGTCGGCGGTTCAACGTGTGAGAGAGAGACGCGGATGGTCAGGGGGTCCCGTTTCCTGGCTGCGACCTGCGCCTGTCTGGTGTTGGCGGGGTGCTCGGCTCCTCCCGACGATCAGATCGGAGACTCCGCCTCGAAGGACACCGCCGAGACGTCGGCATCGCCCTTTCCCGATATCGACAAGGTCGACGGCGTCGCTCTCGACGCTCGCATCCCGATGGCCATCGCGTCGGCTCGAGCCCGCGGTGCAGACGTCGACTTCGCACTACTCGACCGCCAGACCGGTTCCTTCTACCGCAGCAACGCCGACGTACAGGTCGAAACTGCGTCGGTGTCCAAGCTCTTCATCGCCGACGAGGTCTTGTTCCGAGCGCAGTCGGAGAACCGCCCGGTATCCGCCGACGACATCGCCACCATGGCCGACATGCTCGAGTCGTCCGACGACAACGCTGCATACACACTCTGGTACCGCTACGGCTCGTCCGAGATCATCCGTACGGTCGCTGCCCGATACGGCCTGACCAGCACCACCCCGCCGGCCGACGACCAGTGGTACAACACCGAAACCACACCGGGTGATCTGGTCGGTTACTACGCGGGCCTACTCAACGGTGGCGGTGGGCTGACAACGGCATCGACTAACGTCATCGTCGGCATGCTCCGACAATCGGCACCGATCGCCACTGACGGCTACGCACAGCACTTCGGGATTGTCGACGGGCTGCCCGGCGAGAGCGTGCACGCTGTCAAACAGGGCTGGATGTGCTGTGTTGCCGATCGCTGGGTGCACTTGTCCACCGGCACGATCGGTGTCGCCAACCGGTACGTTCTGGCTCTGTCCTCGCGCGAGGACATCTTCTACACCGACGACATGGAGAGCTATCCGGACACCGCGGTTGTCGACGTCAGCGACGACGGCAGCGCGCGGCACGCCAGGGACACTCTCACCGGGTTCGTCTCGATGCTCTTCCCCGGCGGTACCGTCAGCTGAATCGCTCAGTCCTGCAGCAGGTCCGGACGACGCTCGGCGGTTCTGTGCAGTGATTGCTCTCGACGCCACGCGGCGATCTTCGCGTGATCACCCGACAGCAGTATCTGCGGTACATCGAGATCTCGCCATTGAGCGGGGCGCGTGTAACTCGGCCCTTCGAGCAGACCGTCGGAGAACGAATCCTCCTGATGCGAGCGCTGATTGCCCAGTACTCCCGGCATCAGCCGCACTACGGCCTCGGCCATGACGAGGACGGCCGCCTCGCCGCCGATGAGCACGTAGTCTCCGATGCTTACTTCCTCGACACGGACGCGGCGTGCGGCGTCGTCGAACACGCGTTGATCGATGCCCTCGTACCGGCCGCAGGCGAACACGAGATGTTGCTCCGAGGACCATCGCTCGGCTGTTCGCTGCGTGAACGGCACTCCGGCCGGAGTCGGGACGACGAGCAGTGAATCGCTCGTCAGCACGTCGTCGAGCGCGTCGCCCCATACCGTCGGCTTCATGACCATTCCCGGTCCACCGCCGTAGGGCGAATCGTCGACGGCCTTGTGCACGTCGTGGGTCCACGATCGAAGATCATGAACCTCGACCGAGACAAGGCCGCGGTCGATCGCCTTGCCCAGCAACGCAGTGCGCAGTGGTGTCAGGTACTCCGGAAAGATGGTGACAACGTCGAGACGCACGATCTACTCCGGATCCAGCAGACCCTCGGGCGGATCGATCTCGATCGTCTTGTCGGACAACGACACCGACGTCACGATCGCGGCCACGAAGGGCACGAGAATTTCGGCGCGAGTCGCGCCGTCAGGTGTGATGGAGAGCAACTCGCCGGCTGCCGAGTGCAGCACCTCGCGAACCGTTCCTACGGTCGAACCGTCGGTCAGCTTCACCGTGAGGCCCTCGAGTTCGTGATCGTAGAACTCGTCCGGGTCGTCGGACGGTGGAAGATCGGTGGATTCGACGACGAACAGTATGCCGCGCAGTTGGTCGGCAGCCGTCTTGTCGTCGATTCCGTTCAGACGCAGCAGAAGCCGCCCGGAGTGTTCCCGGACGGCGTCCACTATGTACGAATCCGGCAGTGCGGTCGATCGCGGCCTGCGGCCACGAAGTACTGTGCCGGCGGCGAAGCGGTCGTCGGGGTCGTCCGTACGGACCTCGACTACGACTTCTCCTTTGATGCCGTGCGACTTCGCAACACGGCCGATGACGAGCTCCATGGTGGGTACGTGACCTAGTGATCCGTGTCGACCACGTCGACGCGAATGCCGCGCCCACCGATACCCGAGACGAGTGTGCGCAGGGCCGTCGCGGTGCGACCACCGCGTCCGATCACCTTACCGAGATCGTCCGGATGCACGTGGACTTCCACCGTGCGGCCGCGACGGCCGGTGATCATCTCGACGCGAACGTCATCGGGATTGGCGACGATGCCGCGAACGAGGTGTTCGACAGCATCGGCGACAACGGCACTCACTTCTCAGCAGCCTCGGCGGCCGGCGCGTCTGCCGTCTCGGTTGCTGCAGCGTCGGTGGTCTCTGCGGCGGCCGAATCGTCCGACTTCGGTGCCTTCTTCTTCTTTGCGGTGGTGGCCTCACCCTGCGGCTCGGAATCGGCCTGAGCCAGCGCGGCGTTGAACAGGTCGAGCTTCGAAGGCTTGGGCTCGGCGACGCGAAGAGTTCCTTCGGTGCCGGGCAGGCCCTTGAACTTCTGCCAGTCGCCGGTGATCTTCAGCAGCGCTTCGACGGGCTCGGTCGGCTGCGCGCCGACACCCAGCCAGTACTGCGCGCGCTCGGAATTGATCTCGATGATGCTGGGGTCCTGCTTGGGCTCGTACGTGCCGATCGTCTCGATCGCACGGCCGTTACGGCGGGTGCGAGCATCGGAGATGACGACGCGGTAGTGCGGGGTGCGGATCTTGCCGATACGCATGAGCTTGATCTTGACAGCCATGTTCTGGTGGAGCCTCTCGAAAGTTGGTCACGGCGCAATTCAGCGGTTCGCACGGCATGCGAACCCGGTTTTGCGTTGAGGGTTGTTGTGACCGCCGCTCGGTACGTAACCGGATGACGGGCGAACAGCTGTTCATTGTGCCAGACGAGACGGGCGATCGGTGAATCGCCCTGCGAACCGGCTCCCTCAGACAAGCAGGACCACCAGAGCCGGCAGGGTGTTGTTCATCGGGTGTGCGGTGGTCGACGCGACGATCGAGCCGGTCCGCATCCTGGCGATACCGATTGCCAGCCCGCCCCACAGCAGAATCAACAAGCGCCACCATTCGCGGTGCCAGATCGCGAAGACGACCGCCGTGATCGCCAGTACCACCCACCGATTGCCCAGCCATGCCATCGGCATCGGGCGAGTGCGCTTCTCGAGCGCTCCCCAGAGCATGCCGCGAAACATCGTCTCCTCGCAGATCGGTGCGCCGATCCAGATCCACACGGCAAGAACGATTTTCCAGCCCATTGCGGTATCTGTGACATTGCCCAACGGCGTCCGGTCGTCTAACTGGAGGCTCGACAGAAGCACCAGCGCGAGCAGCAGTCCACCGACCACCGCCACACCACCCCAGGCCACTCCGGACCGAAGCTGGCCCAGCAGTTCGGAACTGGATCTGGGAAGACCGAAATCCAGGACGGGACCGTTGCCACGCAATACCGAGATCACCACGGCCAGTCCGGCAGCGAGCACGCTGGGAATCATGATGCCCACGACGAACAGTGCCGAGGTCTGGGTCGTCACGACCAGTCCGAGAAGCAGGAAGCCCGCCAGGTTGACGCCCAGAACGAGTGCCGCCGCGGGTAATCCCCATCGCTGACCGCGTCGACGCTGCTCAGCCGCCTGTTCTGCCCGCCAATAGGTCTGGGACAGGCCCGAACCCTGCTGCTGGACGTGATTCATCGGTGCCATTCCGGACCAGCTCGGAAGTGCCGAATCGGACTGTTCCGCAGCGCTTTTCGGTTCGGTCACCCTGGGGTCGCCGATCCACCGGTCGTGCGGCCGCGCCGGTCGGTCACGCGCCCCCGCAGAATCACCAGCTCCGGGTCGGCCAGCACGTCCGGCCCTCCGCGGGGATCCTCGGAGTAGACGACGAGGTCTGCGGGTGCGCCGTCCACGAGCCCCGGCCGTCCCAGCCAGGACCGCGCGTCCCAGCACGCAGCGCCGAGGGCGTCCGTCGGAGAGAGCCCCACACGCACGAGCGCCGCGACCTCGTCGGCGATGCGGCCGTGCGCGATCGACCCACCGGCATCGGTGCCCGCGTAGATGGGAATTCCCGCATCGTGCGCGCGTCCGACCGTGTCCGCCACGCGCGCGTGCAGCGCCCGCATGTGCCGGGCGTACACCGGGTAACGGGTGGCGGAATCGGCGATTCCGGGGAACGTCTCGATGTTGATCAGAGTCGGCACCAGCGCGGTTCCGTGCTCGACCATCATCGCGATGGTCTCGTCGGTCAGACCGGTGCCGTGCTCGATGCAATCGATTCCCGCCGCAATCAATCCGGGAAGAGCGTCTTCGCCGAAAACATGCGCAGTCACCCGGGCACCCTCGGCATGAGCAGCGTCTATGGCGTCGACGAGGATCGAGTCGTTCCACAGCGGTCGGAGATCACCTACCGAGCGATCTATCCAGTCGCCGACGAGTTTGACCCAACCATCGCCGAATCGGGCTTGCTGAGCAACCGCCTGGGGCAGCTGCGACTCGTCCTCGATGTCGATTGCCAAACCCGGTATGTACCGCTTGGGCGACGCGATGTGTCGGCCTGCTCTGATGATCCGAGGAAGGTCGTCGCGCTGGTCCAACTCACGAGTGTCCACCGGGGACCCGGCATCGCGAAGCAGCAACGCGCCGACGCCTCGCTCGGTCTCGGCCTGCTCTATCGAACCCTGCAGGTCCGTGTGTCCGCCGCCGTATCGGATTCCGACATGGCAGTGGGCATCGACGAGTCCGGGCACGACCCAACCACCATCGTGAACGAAATCCGCATCCGCGATCGGCGCCACCGACAGGACACCGTGGTCGATCCACAGATCGACCTCGGACCCATCCGGCAGTCCGCGGCCGCGCACCCGCATCGCCGACACGCCGCGACGCTTACTTCTTCGGCAGTTTCAGCTGCGAGAGATCGATGCCTTCGAGCCCCGGCGGCAACTGGTCGAGGCCCTTGGGCATCGACGACAGATCGGGCATTCCGGCCGGCATCCCACCCGGCATTCCGGGGAAGCCACCGCGGACCTTCGGCTGCGTAGGGCCACGTGCGCCCTTTTTGCCTTTCTTGCCCTTCTTGTTGTTGCGCACCTGCTTGCGCGCGCCGGGCATACCCATGCGGCCGGCCATCGCCGACATCATCTTGCGTGCCTCGAAGAACCGATCGACAAGCTGATTGACGTCGGAAACCTTGACGCCCGAACCGTTTGCGATGCGCAACCGCCGTGACGCGTTGATAATTTTCGGGTCGGTCCGCTCCTGCGGCGTCATGCCCCTGATGATCGCCTGGACGCGGTCGAGTTGCTTCTCGTCGACGTTGGCGAGTTCTTTCATCTGACCCGCGCCGGGCAACATACCCAACAGATTTCCGATGGGACCCATCTTGCGGACGGCCATCATCTGCTCGAGGAAGTCGTCGAGCGTGAGTTGGCCGGAGCCGATCTTGTTGGCTGTGGCCTCGGCCTGCTCGGCGTCGAAGTGCTGCTCGGCCTGTTCGATGAGGCTGAGCACGTCACCCATACCGAGGATGCGGCTGGCCATACGGTCGGGGTGGAAGACGTCGAAGTCTTCGAGCTTCTCACCGGTCGAGGCGAACATGATGGGCTGCCCGGTCACTTCACGGACACTGAGTGCCGCGCCGCCACGAGCGTCGCCGTCGAGCTTGGTGAGCACGACACCGGTGAAGCCAACGCCGTCACGGAACGCCTCGGCGGTGCTGACGGCATCCTGACCGACCATGGCGTCGAGCACGAACAGAGTTTCGTCCGGCTCGACTGCGTCGCGAATCCCCGCAGCCTGGCTCATCAGCTCGGTGTCGATGCCGAGACGGCCAGCGGTGTCCACGATGACCACGTCGTACTGCTTGCTGCGGGCCTCGGCAACGCCTGCGCGGGCCACCTCGACCGGGTCCGCGGCCGAGACACCGAGTGCGTTCTCGCCGCCGCCGATCGATGTGCCGGGATGCGGTGCGAAGACGGTTGCGCCGGCACGCTCTCCCACGATCTGAAGCTGGCTCACGGCTCCGGGCCGCTGCAGATCGCACGCGACGAGCAGAGGAGTATGTCCCTGGCCCTTGAGCCATTTGGCAAGCTTGCCCGCCAGTGTCGTCTTGCCCGAACCCTGCAGGCCGGCAAGCATGATCACCGTGGGCGGGTTCTTGGCGAAGACGAGTCTGCGGGTCTCGCCGCCGAGAATTCCGACGAGTTCCTCGTTGACGATCTTGACTACCTGCTGCGCCGGGTTGAGCGCACCCGATACCTCAGCGCCTTTGGCACGAACCTTGATGCGGTTGATGAACTCCCGCACGACGGGCAGTGCCACGTCCGCTTCGAGAAGGGCCAGGCGAATCTCGCGGGCCGTGGCGTCGATATCCGCACCGGACAGTCGACCTTTGCCACGCAGGTCCTTGAGAGTCCCGGCCAACCTGTCGGAAAGGGATTCGAACACCGATTGCACTCCTGAGCTAGCCGATCACCGAAAACGAGCCGAATCCGGCACAGTCACCAGACTAGCGCCAGCACGAGCCGTCGTCGCTGGGGCGTGCAGCAGTCGTGTCGTTCCAGGACAGGCTTGTCGTGCCCGGACGAACTCGGGTCAGGCTTTGCGGGCGGAATCGTTCCACGTCAATGCCACTCCGCGCGTCGAAAGCCACTGCGCCGGATCGACCTTGGCACTGGAAGGATCGTGCACCTCGAAGTGCAGATGCGGACCGGTCGACTGGCCACGGTTGCCGACGGTGGCGATCTGCTCGCCTGCCGAGACACGCTGACCGGGCTGCACCGAGAAGTCGTTGACGTGCCCGTAGACCGTCTCGGTGCCGTCGTCGTGCCGAACCTTGACCCAGAGACCGAACCCGGCAGCAGGGCCGGCGTCGGAAACCGTACCGTCGGCGGCCGCGTAAATCGGTGTTCCGATGGGTGCCGCCACATCGAGGCCGCTGTGCTGCGTACCCCATCGCGATCCGAAATTGGACGTCAAAACTCCCGCTACCGGCTGGACCGTAGCCTTCTTCAACGTCTTCAGACTCTCGAGCGGCGACACCGGCCCCGCTCCCCCGAATCCGACGTCGCCGAGCCACTGCTGAGCCGCCGCGTCCACCTCGGGCCCGAGGGCGGCGAGCGGTCCCGGAGTGGGTGCCTGTGCGGCCGTGTCCGACGGAACTGCCGACAGATCGGGCTGTGGCGTCGGAGCCTGGTCCGGTGCCGCCTGCGGGGGCACGAACTGCGGTGGCACGAACTGCGGTGGCGCGAACTGCGGTGGAGCGAACTGCGGGGGCATGAACTGTGGTGGCACGAACTGCGGTAGTTCGAATCCGACAGGCAGCAGACCTTCCGGGACGGCGAAGGGGAATCCGGCCGCAGGCGGTTCCGGGACGGGTGCCGCTCCTGCAGTACCTGCGCCCATCGTCGTCGCGCCGACGACGATGGCCCCGGTGGCGGCAACGATAGTGGCCGCGCGCCGGCCTGACTCCGTGACTTCTTCTGCGGCACGATGTTTGCCGCCCTGCGCACTCGATGCCGTGTCGGCCGGTGCGTAGATGTTCGACCGTCGGTGTGATCCCACAGTGCGCGCCTCTCGAAATATCAGAAGTGGAGCCTGCACGAACGTCGAGACGCTCGAGCAGTGGAGTCCGCAGAAGTCGACCGCGACGGCCGCTCGTGCTTCGGTGACGAACATAACAAAACGGCATCGATTGAAAACCCATCGGCCGAAAGTTAGTGAGAAGTCACCACGGCGTGTCGGTATGCAACTGCATTCGGACCCGAAGTCAGGTGCCTTCGGGCTTCTCCGGGGGCTTGGGGGGTTCGGGAGCCGGTACCACTGCGAGTATCGCTCCCTCGAGGTCCTCCCTGACGGCCCTGCTGTCCGCTCCGGCCAAGTCGATACAGAACGAGTCGACCACCGAACTGCCCAATGTCGAGACTCGCGCCCACCGGATATCCAATCCCTGCTGCTCGATGGCACTGGCAAGCCGACAGAGCAGACCGAGCCGATCCTCTGCTCGCAGTTCCAGCACCACTTGGCCCGGTTCGTGGTCGTCGAACCACAGCACCCGGGGCGGCGCCTGCGCATACAGAACCGGCACCGCCGACTCCTCTCCGTCGTCCTCGACGGTCTCGGTTCTGGCGTCGCGTTCCTTGGCGTCCAGTACCGCGACGAGATCGAGCTCGCCGGCCTGGGCACGAATGATTTCCTGCCGGAGCAGGCCGGCCTGCGGCGGAGCCCCGAACAGCGGTGCCACGTCGAACGAGTTGATCGCCGAACCCTCGTGACTCCCGAGCGATGCGGACAGCACGCGAAGTGAATGCAGGGCCAGTACTCCGGCAGCGTCGGAGAGCAGACCCGGGGTGTCGGGAGCGACGACCGTGACGACGAAGGTGTGGAGCCCGTCGGTCGGAGTGATGTCGACGTGCACGCCTCCCCGAGCCGCCAGTTCGATGTGGGCGGGGTCGAGCGGATCCGGCGAGGGTAGAGATTCCCCCGCCATCACCAGTCGACAACGTCGCACGAGCTCGCGAATGAGGGACGCCTTCCAGTCGCCCCACACACCAGGGCCTGTGGCGAGTGAATCCGCCTCGGCGAGAGCATGGAGAAGCTCGAGCAGAATGGTGTCGGCACCGAGCGCGTCGACGACGGTCTGCACTGTCGCAGGGTCGTCGAGGTCGCGTCGAGTGGCGGTCTCCGGTAGCAGCAGGTGATATCTCACCATTGCCGTCAGAAGGGCTACGTCGGATGGCCACAGCCCGAGCCTGTTACCGATCTGAATTGCGAGGTCTGCACCGACGACGCTGTGATCGCCGCCGCGCCCCTTGCCGATGTCGTGAATCAGGGCACCGAGAACCAGGAGGTCCGGACGCGCAACCCTGGTGGTCAGTGCGCTTGCGTACGCGGCGGTTTCGACCAGATGCCGATCGACTGTCCACGTGTGCACCGCATCTCGAGGCGGTAGGTCGCGCACTGCGCCCCACTCCGGAATCAGCCGGCCCCACAGCCCCGTTCGGTCCAGCGCTTCGATGGCCGCGATGGCTTTTCGCCCCGATCCGAGCAGGACGAGAAGATCGTTGAAAGCCTCCTTGGGCCACGGCTCGCGTAGTTCGGGTGCACTGTCCGACAATCGGTTGAGTGTCGATGCCGACATCGGCATTCCGGTCTGTGCTGATGCCGCCGCGACGCGCATGATCAGACCCGGGTCCTTGTTGGGTCGTGCGTCACGGGCGAGAACGACCTCACCGGCGTGTTCGACGACCCCCTCGTCCAGCGGACGACGTACCGGCACTCGACGGAGACGTGAAAGGCCTTTTCTCGGCAACGAGTTTCCGGCAGTGCGCAACCCGACGTCCACCGAGTAGCTGATCGTGCGAGCCGAATCACTCAGTACGCGTGCAAGATCGAAACGGTCGCCGATTCGCAACGCGGCACCGATCTCGTCGGCGTCCTGCGCGCGCAGTTGATCCCGCGCTCGTCCGGCCACGCGGTGCAGTTCGGTACGGACGTCGAGCAACCTCCCGTGCGCGAAAGCCAAACCGCCACCCGGTGATTCGGGTCCGAGACCGGGCATTCCGTCGGTGAGTTGAGCGATGGAAAGCGCGTCGAGAAGTTGTACGTCGCGCAATCCGCCGCGACCACTCTTCAGATCGGGCTCGGCGCGGTGCGCGATTTCACCGCTGCGTACCCACCGACCGCGGGTCTGTTGGATCAGTTCGTCGAAGCGTCCGCGAATTCCGGTGCGCCACTGACGACGTACGCCGCCGATCAACAGGTTGCTCAATTCCACGTCACCGGCGATGTGGCGGGCCTCGAGCATGCCGAGCGATGCCGTCATGTCGGCCGCAGCCACCTGCAGAGCCTGCGGCACCGTGCGCACGCTGTGATCGAGCTTGATGTGGGCGTCCCACAGTGGGTACCAGAGCTTGTCGGCGACGTCGGCCACGATGCGTGGGTCGAGATCGTCGTGCAGCAGAATCAGATCCAGGTCCGAGAACGGCAGCAGCTCACGGCGCGCCAGACCACCGACCGCGACGATCGCGAAGCCCGAGTCCGGTTTGATCCCCAGTTCGGCACCCTTGGTCGTCAGCCAGAACTCGTGAAGATCGACCAGAGCCTGCCTCAGAGACGGGGCATCGAGCCGACGGTTGCGCGTGCCGCCGTCGAGTAGCTGTTTTCTTGCGCGAGCAAGATCTGCTGCAGCATCGCTCGTGCCTTTCGATGCAGAGCCCATGGAGACCGAAGGCCCCGATCCTGACGCTGTCGCGCCAGAACCGGGGCCTGCAGCCCGAGACCCTGTGGGGTCAGAGTGCATCAGCGCCACGTTCTCCGGTACGGACTCGAATGACCGAGTCGACCGGGGAAACCCACACCTTGCCGTCACCGATCTTGCCGGTGCGCGCTGCCTCGACGATGACCTCGACGACCTTGTCCACTGCGGCGTCGTCGACGACTACCTCGACACGGACCTTCGGCACGAAGTCGACCGAGTACTCGGCACCTCGGTACACCTCGGTGTGACCCTTCTGGCGGCCGTAGCCCTGAACTTCACTGACTGTCATTCCGAGTACGCCGGCCTGCTCCAGCCCCGTCTTGACGTCCTCCAGGGTGAACGGTTTGACGATTGCCGTGATCAGCTTCATTTTTGATTCCCTTCACAAGACCTCGAGTGCCCGTTGTCGTACGGTGCAGCGTTCATCTCTATCTCTACCTTGTCAGGCGAAATCATATGCAGTCTCGGCGTGCTCGGCTTCGTCGATGCCGTTCGCCTCCTCCTCGTCCGTCACACGCCAGCCGAGTGGCTTGAGCGCAAACGCGACGACCGCGGTGACGATGGCGGTGAAGACCAGAGCGAACAGCGCAATGACGATCTGCACGACGAGTTGCTTGTAGTCACCGCCGTAGAACAGGCCGGTTTCGGATGCGAGGAAGCCGATTCCAATCGTTCCCCACAGGCCTGCCACGAGGTGGACGCCCACTACGTCGAGCGAGTCGTCGTAGCCGAACTTGAACTTCAGTCCGACAGCGAGCGCGGAGAGCACACCGGCGATGACGCCGAGAATCATGGCACCGACGGGCGTGAGCGTGCCTGCGGCCGGGGTGATGGCAACAAGACCCGCAACGATGCCCGAGGCAGCGCCGAGGCTGGTGGCGTGGCCGTCACGAATGCGCTCGGTGATGAGCCAGCCCACGATTGCGGCTGCGGTGGCTGCGGTGGTGTTGACCCAGGCCACGCCTGCGATGCCGTCGGCGGCGAAAGCGGAGCCGGCGTTGAACCCGAACCAGCCGAACCACAGCAGTGCTGCGCCGAGCATGATGAACGGAAGGTTGTGCGGGCGGTAGGCGACCTTACCGAAGCCTGCCCGCTTGCCGATGATGATGGCCAGGATCAGGCCGGCGATACCGGCGTTGATGTGCACCACGGTGCCGCCGGCGAAGTCGATCGGAGCCACGCTGGCGACGAGTCCGCCGTCACCGTCATCGGTGG
Source organism: Rhodococcus sp. NPDC078407 (assembly GCF_044542515.1). Lineage (NCBI taxonomy): Bacteria > Bacillati > Actinomycetota > Actinomycetes > Mycobacteriales > Nocardiaceae > Rhodococcus > Rhodococcus sp. NPDC078407. Next base: position 142,182 of record NZ_JBITUQ010000009.1, read on the forward strand.
TGCCGAAAATCATTGCAGCAAGGCCGTCCTCGGACCCGGAGAGCAGTCCGCCGCCCCAGACCATGTGAGCCAGCGGGAAGTAAGCGAGGGTGACCCAGATGCCGGCGAACGCGAGCCAGGTGCCGTACTTGACACGACCGGCGATCGAGCCGCTGATCAATGCCACCGTGATGATGGCGAAGGTCACCTGGAACGCCACGTCGATGACGTTGGCGTAGCCCCATGCGCCGGCAATGTAGTTGCCGTCGGCATCGGTGATCGAGTCCTTGAGACCGAAGAACTCGAACGGGTTGGCAAAGACACCACCGATGTCCTGGGTGCCGTAGGACATCGACCAGCCCCACAGGAAGTAGATGATCGAGACGACGGCCATGGCTCCGAACGACATCATCATCATGTTCAACACGGACTTCTGCTGCGACATACCGCCGTAGAAGAACGCCAAGCCCGGCGTCATCAGCAGTACCAGCGATGCTGCCATCAGCATCCACGCGGCGTTGCCGGAGTTGGCCAACATATCCTCGGGACTCACGTACACCCTCCATTCTCCTGCACACCGGTTGGCGCGCCGTTACGCAAGAAGACTGGTTTCACGAAGTTTCATCCGTGACACTCGGGTGTTTCGGACATGTGAACGCATGACCGAATTCTGTTGCAAAAAGGTTTCGTGCTGGCGTTTGTGCTTTTTCCCGGTTTGCGAACTACCCGAAAGTTGCCGTCAGCCGAGCAACGCGTCGACGAACGCGCCCGGCTCGAACGGGGCCAGATCGTCGGCACCTTCACCGAGACCGACGAGCTTGACGGGCACTCCGAGTTCACGCTGCACCTGAAACACGATGCCACCCTTCGCGGTTCCGTCGAGCTTGGTCAGTACGACTCCCGTGATGTTCACGATCTCGGCGAAGACCCGGGCCTGCGTCAGCCCGTTCTGGCCGACGGTTGCGTCGAGAACGAGCAACACGTCGTCGACGTGGGCCCGCTTTTCGATGACCCGCTTGACCTTGCTGAGCTCGTCCATCAGACCCGATTTGGTGTGCAACCGTCCCGCGGTGTCGATCAGCACCACATCGACACCGTTCTCTATCCCCTTGCTCACCGCGTCGAAGGCGACAGCGGCCGGATCCGCGGCCTCCTTGCCGCGAACCACCTCGGCACCCACGCGTTCGGCCCAGGTCTGCAGCTGATCGGCTGCAGCTGCACGGAACGTGTCGGCGGCTCCGAGGAGCACGCGCCGTCCGTCCGCTACCAGCACCCGGGCCAGCTTCCCCGTTGTCGTGGTCTTGCCGGTGCCGTTGACCCCGACCACCAGCAACACGGCAGGCGCGCCGGCATGCGGAAGCGCGCGAATCGACCGATCGAACTCGGGGTGCAGCTGCGCGACGAGGATCTCGCGCAGCAGCGCGCGTGCATCGGCTTCGGTGCGAATACTGCGCGCCGCCATCTGCTCACGCAGAGTGCGCATGATTTCCGCAGTCGTGGCCGAGCCGATATCGGCGATCAGCAGGGTGTCCTCGACCTCTTCCCAGGAATCCTCGTCCAGATCACCGCCGCCGAGCAATCCGAGCAGACTCTTGCCCACAGCGGACTGAGACCGAGCCAGACGACCGCGAAGACGATCGAGCCGGCCCTCGGTGGGATCGATGGTGTCCAGTCGAGGAGCAGGAGCCTCGGTCTCCGGTACCCGCTCCGGTACAACGACCTCGGGGGCAGGCTCCGGCACCACGGGCCGGGTGGGCTCAGCGGGTGCGGTGGGCTGAACGGGCTCAGCGGGCTCAGCGGGCTCAGCGGGCTCGACGGGTGCAGCGGGCTCAGCGGGTGCGGTGGGCTCGGGTTCGAGCACCTCCGGCTCGTCCGGGGTGGGCGTGGGCACCGGCGTCGGTTCGACCGGGACGGTCTCGGGAGCCTTCGGAGCCGGCGGAACGGCGGGCTCTGCGGTCGCCGTGCCCTGGCTGAACGAGAAACCACTGCCGGCCGTGTAGCCACCGGATCTGTCCTTGGTGGCCGCGTCCTCGATGCGAGCGGCCTCGTCCGACTTGAGCGAGACTCTCCGTCGACGGGAGAGCACCAGCCCGACGACGAGAACGACCAGTAGGACAGCGGCGATCGCCGCGACGATGATCCATGCTTGGTTACTCACGTACCCCATCCTGTCAGGCGTTCACGGCCGTTGGTCACCGGTGGTGCTCCACCCGAGAAAAGCACTGTCCCCCAGCCGGGCCGTGTCGATAGCATCTGAAGTCATGGAGTGGACGACGGTTCGTGACGCAGCCCGATTGACGGAGATGTTCGGCCAGCCGAGCTTCCGAGCCGCGAACAAGGACCGCAGCACATTGCATCCACTGGACGTGCAGTGGCTCGCCGCCTCCCCGTTCTGCCTGATGGGCACCTCGGACGCGAGCGGACGATGCGATGTCTCTCCCAAGGGCGACCCGCCCGGCAGCCTGGTGCATGTCATCGACGAGGCCACGATCGCACTCGCCGAACGTCCAGGCAATCGTCGGATGGACGGCTACCGGAACATTCTCGAGAACCCGTTCGTCGGACTGAACTTCTTCGTGCCGGGCCGAGGTGACACTCTGCGCATCGCCGGTCGCGCGTCGTTGGTGACCGACGCACCGTTCTTCGACGAACTGCAGGTCAAGGGGCACCGTCCGATCATGTGCCTCGTCGTCGACATCGAGCAGGTGTTCCACCACTGCGCCAAGGCGTTCATGCGGTCCAAGTTGTGGCAGCCCGAAACGTGGGATGCGGAGGCCCTACCCGACGTCGCGACACTGACCAAGGCACTGATTCCCCAGGCCCCCGAAACCGTCGAGGGGCTGCGGAAATACTACGGACCGTCCTACTCGGATCAGCTCTACCCTAAGCAGTAGGCGATCTGGACCGGCCCTAAGAGACCGTGTCCGATTCGACGACGGGTGGTGTCTCCGGCTCGGCTACGTCCACCGCGACGCGTTCTCGGTTCAATCGCTGCGAGATGACCGTAGTGATACCGTCGCCGCGCATGCTGACGCCGTACAACGCGTCGGCCACTTCCATCGTCGGCTTCTGGTGCGTGATGACGATCAGCTGCGACTTCTCGCGCAACTGCTCGAACAACCCGATCAGTCGCCGCAGGTTGGTGTCGTCCAGCGCTGCCTCGACCTCGTCCATGACGTAGAACGGTGACGGCCGAGCGCGGAAGATGGCCACCAGCATGGCCACCGCGGTCAACGATTTCTCGCCACCGGAGAGCAACGAGAGCCGCTTGACCTTCTTGCCGGGCGGGCGCGCCTCGACCTCGATTCCGGTGGTGAGCATGTCCGACGGGTCGGTCAGGATCAGACGCCCTTCGCCGCCGGGGAAGAGCTTGGCGAATACTCCGGTGAATTCTCTTTCGACGTCCAGCCAGGCTTCGGTGAAGACCTGCAGAATCCGATCGTCGACGTCGGCGACCACGCCGAGCAGGTCCTTGCGCGCGGACTTGACGTCTTCGAGCTGAGTGGACAGGAAGTTGTAGCGCTCTTCGAGGGCCGCGAACTCCTCGAGGGCCAACGGGTTCACCTTGCCGAGTGTGGCGAGATCCCGTTCGGCGCGTTTGGCCCGCTGCTCCTGGGTGGCGCGATCGAACGGCATCGGGGCGGGTGCCACCACCTGCTCGCCGCGTTCCTTGGCGGCCTCGTACTCGGCCATTTCGAGTTCGGTCGGGGGCAGCGTCGCATCCGGACCGTACTCGGCCACCAGATCGTCGAGGCCGATTCCATGCTGCTCGAGAATGGTCGTCTCGAGTTGTTCGATTCGCAGTGCTGCCTGCGCGCGGGCGACCTCGTCTCGGTGGACGGCATCGGTGATCGACGCAAGCTGGCCCTGCAGGGCCCGCACCTGTTCCTTGACCCTGTCGAGTTCGGCTGTGCGCGTAGTGCGTTCGGCGGCCAACTCGTCACGCCGTCGTGCCGCAGCAGCCACGACCGCTGCCAATCGAGCGGCGACCTCCTCACCCGATTCGCCGACGGCCGCAGCCACGGCCGCCGCGTGTCGTCGGGCCGCACTCTCGCGTTCGGCTCGCGCCCTGGCCTCACGTTCGGCTCGCGCCGCCCGTCGCAGTGAATCTGCGCGGCCGCGCACGGACTGTGCGCGCTCCTCGGCGGTCCGCACGTTCAGCCGAGCTTCGACCTCCACGGCACGTACTTCGGTGAGAGCCGCTGCCGCCATCTCCCGTTCCATGGTGGTCGCAGCATCACCGCTCTCGCCGTCTCCCGCGAAACCGGATTGCTCGTCCTCGGCCGTCCGCAAATTTTCTTCGAGCTCGGCCAGCCGCGCGATCGCTTCTTCTCGGCTGGCCTCGGCGGAGCTACGCTGCGTCGTCAATCGCGCCGACTCCGCATGAGCCGAACACGCCAGTTGACCCAAGCGGCCCAACTGCTCGTACACCGCCGCCATTGCCGCATCGGATTCGTTCAGGGCTGCGAGTGCTTGCTCGGCCGATTCCCGCCGGTCACGTTGTTCTTCCAACGCTCCCGCCAGCGCTGCGTCGAGCTCCTCGGCGCGGCGCACGGCGGCCGTCAACTCGACCGTCGACGTGTCGATCGCCGACTGCACCTCGAGGGTGCTGGGTCGACGGTCGGACCCGCCCGTCACCCAGCCGGGTTCGACGACATCGCCGTCTTTGGTGACAGCGCGCAGATTCCCGTGGTCCGAGACGAGACGGTGCGCAGCGTCGAGCGAATCGACGGCAGCGACGCCGTCGAGCAGTGCCGTCATCGCCCCGGCCAACCGATCCGGATAGTCGATCAGGTCCAGCACCCAGCGTGCGCCGCTCGGCAAATCCGAACGGCGAATGGGTTGTCCTGCAACGGCATTGCCGTGCACGATTGCCGCACGTCCGCCGTCGGCGGCACGCAGCGCCAGCACGGCATCGCGCGCCGCATCGAACGATTCGGCGTGTGCAGCATCGGCGGCCGGGCCCATGGCGACAGCCACCGCGATCTCGTACCCCGGTTCCACCGTCAGGTGGCCGGCGAGGAGCCCGGACAGGCCGTTCTGCTGGTTCTCCACCAACCAACCGGCACCGTCCTTGCGTTCGAGCCCCATCGTGAGTGCCTCGATCCGGGCCTCGAACGACGCCACCTTCTTACCCGCGATACGTTCCTCGGCCTGAAGTTCCGACACCCGGGCGTCGGCATGACGTAGTGCCGCGACGGCTCGCTCGTAGTGAGTGTCGAGGCTGAGCTCACTCGCGTCGAGAGTCCCGATCTGATCCTGCACGCTCTCGAACTCGTGCTGAGCCGATTCGCCACGCTCTCGGGCCTCGTCGATAGCCACCGACAAGCGCGCCACCTCGGCGTCGATCGACTCGACCTTGGTTCGGAAGGTGTCGACTCGGCCGGACAGGCGCGCGAACCCTTCGCGGCGGTCGGCCACCGCGCGCACGGCGGCGAGGTGGGCACGCTCGGCCGCCGCTGCCGCAGCCTCGCGCTCGGCCAACTGTTCTCGTGCCGCCTCGAGAGTTTCGCGTGCCATCTCGACGGCCTCGACGAGTTCCATCTCTTCCTCGGCCACTCGTTCGGCCTGTGCTTCGAGCTCGTCCGGGTCCTGCCCCCGACCGGTGCTCTGGACGGCGTCCAGATGCCGAGCACGTTCGTGCGCGATGCGTACCGTCGCATTCACGCGTTCGGCCAACGCGGAGAGGCGGAACCACGTCTGCCCGGCCGCCTCGGCGCTCGGCGTCAGCCGCGCCACCGCCTGCTCGTGTTCCGCGAGCGCCACGGTGCCAGCTTCGAGGGCATCTTGCACCATTGCGTACTGCTCGCGCGCCGCTTCCTCGTCCTGGGTCTGGTTCGCGAATTCTTCCCGTCTGGCCACCAGATCGTCGGCCACCAGTCGCAACCGGGCATCGCGCAGGTCGGCCTGGACGGTCTGCGCACGACGGGCAACCTCGGCCTGCCTACCGAGAGGCTTGAGTTGGCGGCGCAATTCGGTGGTGAGGTCGGTCAACCGCGCCAGATTGGCCTGCATCGCGTCGAGCTTGCGGACGGCCTTTTCCTTGCGCTTGCGGTGCTTGAGCACCCCGGCGGCTTCCTCGATGAAGGCCCGCCGGTCCTCGGGTCGCGATTCCAGGATTGCCGCCAACCGACCCTGCCCCACGATCACGTGCATCTCACGGCCGATACCGGAATCGCTGAGCAGTTCCTGGACGTCCATCAAGCGGCACGAACTGCCGTTGATCTCGTACTCACCCGCGCCGTCGCGGAACATACGCCGGGTGATCGAGACCTCGGAGTAATCGATCGGCAGTGCGCCGTCGGAGTTGTCGATCGTCAGAGTCACCTCTGCGCGGCCGAGCGGGGCGCGGCCGGACGTACCCGCAAAGATGACGTCTTCCATCTTCCCGCCGCGCAACGCCTTGGCACCCTGTTCACCCATCACCCAGGTCAAGGCGTCCACGACGTTCGATTTGCCGGAACCGTTGGGGCCGACAACACAGGTGATTCCGGGCTCGAAACGAAGAGTCGTCGCCGAAGCAAAGGACTTGAAGCCCTTGAGCGTCAGACTCTTGAGATACATAGCGTCCGTACTTTACCGGTAGCACGCAGCGATCTGCGCCGAGCCGTACGCGAGCGGCGGCAGGTCACCGTTCCACGAAGCCCGTGAGTCCGCCCCGGGCGCTCTCCCAACTCTCGACCACGAGCGTGACTGATCCCGGGGTGTCACCGCCTCGAAGCAATTCCAGGAGCGCCTCGAGGCGCTCGCGTGGCCCCTCCGCGATCACCAGGACCCGTCCGTCCGCGTGGTTTGTCGCGTGTCCGACCAGTCCCAGCTCGAGTGCGCGAGAACGAGTCCACCAGCGGAACCCCACGCCCTGAACCAGGCCGTGCACCCACGCCGTCAACCGTTCGTCGTTCATGCTGGATCGATCTTTCGGACGGTTCCGTCGAAACTGGTTGCGTACAACGCTTTCGGATCGAACCCGACTCCGCCGAATGCGACGGAGGAAGTCAACGGCACATCCTCCGCGATGACGCAGGATGCTCCGGACAGCGGATCGACACGAACGACTCGTCCCGCCAGATTCTGCGCGAGATAGACCATTCCGTCGTCACCCACCGTCAGGTCGTCGGACATCGTGAGCGGTCCGAACCCGTCGATGCGAATGCGCGTGGACTGCCCTGCAAGATCCGCCCCGTCGAGCACAGTCAGCGTTGTTTCCGGATCGAAAGTGTTGGCTACGAAAACCTTTCCGTCGGCAAAACCGATGCCGTTGGCCGAACCCAGGTCGGTACGCACAGTCGACACCGAGCCGTCCAGGCCAATGCGACCGAGTCCCGACGCTCCACCGAGATTGCGCGTGAAGAACAGATCCCCTGTCGCAGAGCGAGCCAGCCCGTTGGGCATGGTCAGGCCCGACGCGTACGTCGATCTGGTCCCCGTACCGAGGTCGATCTCCCCGATCGTTCCGGTGCGCAGATCGAACAGCCCTGCGGCAGCGCTGTTTCCGGTCGTGAAGAACAGCGAATCTCCGTGCCGTACCAGTCCACCGGGCGACTCCACGCCCGATGCGAGCGTCCCCCGCTCTCCGTTCGGTGCGACGGTTCGGAGCGCGCCCGGCCCTATCGGGGAGGACTCGGAGACGATCATCGAGCCTCGGCCGTCGAACTCCAGATTCTCCAGCATTCCGAATCCGGACGCCACCGTGCTCACCGACCACGGCGTGCAGGTGCTCGACGCTTCCGCGGCAGGAGCCAGGGCGACCGATGCGCCCAGCACCACGCCCGCCACGACGACCGCCGCCCTCGGTTTCATCAGGCGTCCACGTCGATGTCCAACGTGATCTTCGTACCCGCCTTCAGTGTCCGCCCGACGGTGCACACCTTGTCGATGGCGCGCTCGACGACCGTGAGCAGACGCTCCTGAGCCTCGGGGTCCATCGCGCTGAGGTCGACTCGCAGGATCTCGTTCAGTTCCGGGTACCGCTCGTTCTCCCGATCGGCGGTACCGGACACCTCGACGGTGGCGGAGTAGTCATCTCCGAGTCGACGCGAGAGGGGTAGGTCCGAGCTCATGCCGGTGCATGCGGCAAGTGCAATTTTCAACAGCTCACCGGGTGTGAAGACGCCCTCCACCGACTCCGACCCGATGAGCACCTCGGCTCCACGGGAGCTGCGGCCGGTGTAGCGACGGGTGCCTGTGCGCTCGACCCAGAGGTTGGTCGGCGTGCTCTGTTCTGCCATGACGGAGATACTAGGCGTGACCCTTGGATGAACGCGGAACGGTCTGTTCGCCGTCAGGTTCGCACGTGCCGGGGTCGCGGCTGGCAGGTGGGGCAGCTGAACGACGAGCGATTCATGAACTTCTCACGCCTGATCGGGGCTCCGCATCGCGAACAGGGCAAGCCCTCCTGTCCGTAGGCATCGAGTGACCTGTCGAAGTAGCCGGACTGCCCGTTGACGTTGACGTACAGCGCATCGAACGAAGTTCCGCCCTGCGCAAGGGCCTCTCCCATCACCGCATGCACGGCGGTGAGCAGTCGCCGGAGGGCAGGACGGGTCAGTGTTTCCGCTATTCGGTTGCCGTGAATCTTTGCGCGCCACAGGGCTTCGTCCGCGTAGATGTTGCCGACGCCCGACAGCACGGTCTGGTCGAGAAGAGCCCGCTTGATCTCGGTGTGCTTGCCGCGCAACACGTTCACCACCGATTCCGCGTCGAACAGTGGATCGATCGGGTCGCGCGCGATGTGCGCTACCGGCTCGGGTACCGGTGTACCGTCCACCGTCACGATCGGGGCGAGCGCCCAGCCGCCGAACGTTCTCTGGTCGACGAAACGAAGATCGGTACCGTCGTCGAGTCGAGCCCGAATTCGCAGGTGCTTTTCGTCCGGTGCCGACGGGGGTTGCACCAACATCTGCCCGCTCATGCCCAGGTGCACCACGGTCGCGAAGTCGCCGGGTTCCATCACCAGCCACAAGTACTTGCCACGGCGCCGGACCGAGGAGACGCGCTGACCCCGCAGCTGACCGATCAGATCGAGTCCGCCGAGATCGTGTCGACGCACGGCGCGGGGGTGCAGTACCTCCACCGAGTCGATGGTCTTGCCCACCACATGGGATTCCAGACCGAGTCTGACGACCTCGACCTCGGGCAGTTCTGGCATCAGGAAGGGTTGATCGACGGCGCGTCTGACGCAGCAATGTCGGTGCCCGACAGCGCATTCCACGCCAAGCTCGCAGCCTTCTGCTCGGCTTCCTTCTTGGATCTTCCGACTCCGACGCCGCGAGGAAATCCGCCGATCAACACGGTGGCAGTGAACTCTTTGTCGTGATCAGGTCCGGTCGACGAGATGTCGTACGCCGGGACACCGAGCGAGCGCTCTGCAGTCAATTCCTGCAGGCTCGTCTTCCAATCCAGACCTGCACCGAGTTTGGGGGCGCGGTCCAGCAGGCCGGCAAACAAGGTCAGAACGACGGTGCGAGCGACGTCGATACCGTGCTGGAGGTGAATCGCACCCAACATCGACTCCATGCCATCGGCGAGAATGCTCGGCTTGTCGCGTCCGCCGGTCTGTTCTTCGCCCTTGCCCAGCAACAGGTGCCTACCCAGGCCGCCGTCGCCGAGACCACGCGCCACCTCGGCCAGAGCGTGCATGTTCACCACGCTCGCCCTGATCTTGGCCAGCTGTCCCTCGGATTTGGTGGGATGCACCGCGTAAAGGTGCTCGGTCACCGCCAGGCCGAGAACCGAATCGCCCAGGAACTCGAGACGTTCGTTGGTGGGAAGGCCACCGTGCTCGTAGGCGAACGAACGATGCGTCAGAGCCAACGTCAACAGCGGCTCGGCCAGGGAAACACCGATAGCGGCGAGGAGCGACTCTCGGTCGTCCCCGCCGCTCACGGCAGTCGAACTATTCTTCTGTGAATCGTCGTTGGCCCGATCCACTACCTCGTTGGTCACGTAAGCGGAGATCAGACCGCTGCGACGACCTGGCGGCCCTTGTAGGTACCGCACGACGGGCACGCGATGTGGGGCAGCGTCTTCTCACCGCAACCACGGTTGGGGCACGTCACGAGGGTGGGCGCAGTGGTTTTCCACTGTGCACGACGCGACCTCGTGTTGGAACGCGACATTTTGCGCTTCGGGACAGCCACTTACTTCTCCTCGGCTTCGTTGTTCACAAGTTCTGTGCTCGGTTCTGGATCCACGCCAAATTTGGCTGCGAGACCAGCCCAGCGAGGATCAATTGTATCGTGACTGTGGCCGGATTCAGCAATCGCCAGGCGAACGCCGCATTCTGGGCACAATCCCTCGCACTCGTCACTGCAGACGGGGTGGAGTGGAAGCTCCAGACCGACCGCGTCGACGATGACGGGTTCGAGATCTATCAGGTCGTCGACGATGCGGTGAATCTCGTCCGCATCCGTCGTCTCCTCGGTGATGCTGTTCGGATATGCGAACAGCTCCGTCAAGTAGACGTCGACATTGCCGGTGACCGGGTCGAGGCAGCGTGTGCAGTCTCCGGCCGTGGCAGCTCGCACGGAACCGGTGACGAGAACGCCCTCCGAGACCGCCTGCAATTGCAGATCGAGCGAGACCGGCACTCCGGCTTCGATCGCTATCGCATCGAGGCCGATTCGGGAAGGAGCCGGAACCGTACGCTCGATGGTCTTCGTCGACCCGGGTCGACGACCGAGGTTGAGGATGTCCAGAACGAAGCCAGCATCCAGTTCGGGACGCGTCGTTCTCTTGGGCGGGGGCACGGCTGTTCTTCCTAACTGTCGGTTTGCCTACTGTCGGTAAGCAACCCCACAACGATACGCATACGCGCATACGAGGGCAAATCACGCCCTCAGTGTCGACTGCGTCGACCGTCCTGGCTGCCGTACACGGGTTCGCCGTACGGCTCGCTGCCGTATTCCGGAACACCGGAACCCGTTCGTAACTGCTGGCGACCACGACCGACCGAGCGAATGGTGCCGCTGAGGAACTCCTCGAACTCCGCCAGCTTGGTGTCGACATAGACGTCGCATTCGCTACGCATTCGATCGGATTCGGCGTGAGCGCTGTCGATCACCCGAGCCGACTCGGCGTGAGCCGCCTGGACCACTTCGGTTTCCGACACGAGTCGGTTCTGTTCGGCGGTGCCGTCTGCGACCGACCGCTCGTACGACGCGGTACCGGACTCGATCATCCGATCGGCCTCGGTGCGGGCTCGGACGGTCAGAGCCTCGTACTCACGCTGGCCCTCGAGCACCGTCCGCTCGGCCTCCGACTCGGCATCGGCCACGAGCTGGTCGGCGTGTGCCGACGCCTCGGACACCATGCGATCTGCCTGAGCCTTGGCGTCGGCCAGAATGCGATCGGCCGAATCGCGAGCGTTCTCCACCGTGTCCTGAGCCTCGGCGTTGGCCGTGCCGACTGTCTTTTCGGCGGTGGCCCGGGCATCGCCTACCAGATTGTCGCGATGGTCCAGCACGTCCTGGGCATCGTCGAGTTCGCCGGGAATGGCGTCGCGAACATCGTCGAGCAGTTCCAGGACATCGCCACGTGGAACGACGCACCCGGCAGTCATCGGAACGCCGCGCGCCTCCTCGACAATGGCGACGAGTTCGTCGAGCGCCTCGAATACGCGGTACACCGGTTACCCCAATCGTCGAATCTGCCACTGCTCGGGCCGACCGACAAGAGATCGAGCCACACAGTGCTGCAGTTGCCAGTCTGCCTGTCCGGGCCCGCGTCGGCGCTATACCCGCCCGGTGTGTCGCCCCGCGAACTAGTCGGCGGCGCGCTCGGCGAGACGAGTGATCAGTCGTTCCTGCACGAACGGTGGCAACATTCCGGTGACGTCTCCGCCGAAGGTCGCGACCTCCTTGACGAGCGAACTCGACAGGAAGCTGTGCGCCGGATTCGCCGGGAGAAACAACGTGTCGACTCCCGTGAGTGTTCTGTTCATCTGCGCCATCTGCAGCTCGTAGTCGAAATCGACCGAGCTTCGCAGACCTTTTACGATTGCCGAAAAGCCTTCTTGCCGAGCGTAATCGACCAACAGGCCGTACCACGATCCGATTCTGACGTTCGGTAGATGCTCCGTCGCGACCTCGAGCATCTCGATCCGTTCGTCGATGCTGAACATGCCCTTCTTGCTCTTGTTCACCATCACCGTGACCACCACCTCGTCGAACGCGGCGGCGGCACGCTCGAAGATATCGAGATGACCGTTGGTCACAGGGTCGAAGGATCCAGGACACAGTGCGCCAGTCATGCCCGCGAACCTATCAGCCGATCCCGGGCTCGATCGTCACGAACGTGCCGCGATCTCGATTCGACTTTCCCCGTACTTCTTGGACCTCTCCGGAAGCAGCCCGGTCGGCCACTCCGTCTCCGGCGAACGCGACGATCGCTCGAGGACGACCATCGCATCGGACGCGAGCCATCCCCCGCTGACGAGCCGATCCAGCAGCGCCGTCACCGCTCCGTCGGTGACGGCATACGGCGGGTCGGCCAGCACCAGGTCGTATTCCGCATCCGGTTCCCCGGCCAGTACCGATGCCACCGGAGCGCACTTGACCGATGCCCCGGGCAAGCCGACCGACTCGATGTTCCGGCGCACCACCGCCGCCGCTCGCGCGTCCGATTCGACCAGTACCGCCGACGATGCTCCGCGCGACAGGGCTTCCAACCCGAGCGCACCCGATCCTGCGAACAGATCGAGAACCGCGGCACCGTCGAAATCCATCCTGCTCTCGAGAGAGCTGAACAAAGCCTCCCGAACCCGCTCGGACGTCGGGCGAGTGCCCTGGCCCGGAACCGACAGTCGTCGACCTCGTGCCGTACCGGCCACGATCCGCGTCATTCGTTCCCGGCCTCCTCGCCCGTCGACCCCCCACCGACGACGACGAGCAGATCGCCGCCTTCGACCTGCTGAACGCCGGAGATCGCCAGTCGAGTCACCGTGCCTCCGCGGGGAGCAGTGATCGCCGCCTCCATCTTCATCGCCTCGATCGTGGCGATGGTGTCGCCGGCCGAGATCTTCTGCCCCTCTTCGACGGACAGCGTGACGACTCCGGCGAACGGTGCCGGGATGTGACCGGAATTCGATCGATCCGCCTTCTCGACCGTGGGGGCCTCGCTCGAGATCGATCGGTCGCGCACCGACACCGGGCGCAGCTGACCGTTGAGAATGCACATCACGGTGCGCATACCCCGCTCGTCCGGATCGGAGATGGCTTCGAGACCGATGAGCAGTTCGACGCCCTTCTCCAGTGCCACCCGATGCTCTTCGCCCTGCCGTAGGCCGTAGAAGAACTGATTGGCCGACAACCGCGTCGTATCGCCGTACTTCTCGCGATGGGCAGCGAGTTCTGCTGTGGGACCGGGGAACAACAGACGGTTGAGAGTCTCACGGCGCTGAGCCGACGTGCCGTCGAGGCTCTTCTCGTCGTCCTCGGTGAGCGGCGTGACCGGCTTTCCGGGGCCCCGACCTTCGAGCGCCTTCGTGCGCAGCGGCTCGGGCCATCCGGCCGCCGGCGTGCCCAGGTCTCCGCGGAGGAATCCGATCACCGAATCGGGGATGTCGTAGCTGCCGGGGTTCTCGGCGAACTCCTCCGCGGAAGCCCCGGCACCGACCAGAGCCAACGCCAGGTCTCCGACGACCTTCGAGCTCGGGGTCACCTTGGTCAGGCGGCCCAACATGCGGTCGGCTGCAGCGTAATTGGCCTCGACGGTCTCGAAACGATCACCGAGTCCGAGCGAAATAGCTTGCTGCCGCAGGTTGGACAGCTGTCCGCCGGGGATCTCGTGGGTGTAGACGCGACCTGTCGGTGCCGGCAGCCCGGACTCGAACGGCGCGTACACCTTTCGTACCGCCTCCCAGTACGGCTCGAGGTCGCAGACGGCCTGCAAATTCAGACCTGTGTCGCGCTCGGTGTGTGCCGCTGCCGCGACGATCGCGGACAACGCAGGCTGACTGGTGGTGCCTGCCATCGCGGCGCAGGCACCGTCGACAGCGTCTGCCCCGGCCTCCCAGGCCGCGAGGTACGTCGCGAGTTGACCACCGGGTGTGTCGTGCGTGTGGACGTGCACGGGCAGATCGAAGTTCGACCGCAGCGCCGTCACCAGGGTTTTGGCAGCGGGGGCGCGAAGCAGTCCGGCCATGTCCTTGATGGCGAGCACGTGCGCGCCTGCGTCGACCATCTGCTCGGCCAACTTCATGTAGTAGTCGAGCGTGTAGAGCTTCTCGTTCGGGTTCGACAGATCACCGGTGTAGCTCAGGGCCACCTCGGCGAGCGCCGTGCCGGTCTCGCGCACGGCGTCGATGGCCGGACGCATCTGATCGACGTTGTTGAGCGCGTCGAAAATGCGGAAGATGTCGATCCCGGTGTCGGTGGCCTCGGCAACGAAGCTGCGGGTCACCTTCTCCGGATACGGGGTGTAGCCGACTGTGTTCCGCCCGCGCAGCAGCATCTGAATCGCGATGTTGGGCACCGCTTCTCGCAGGCTCGCCAGTCGCTCCCACGGATCCTCGTGCAGGAATCGCAATGCCACGTCGTAGGTGGCGCCACCCCACGCCTCGATGGAGAGCAGCTGCGGCGTCGTACGCGCCACGTACGGGGCGACACCGAGCAATCCGCTCGTGCGCACCCGCGTCGCCAACAGCGACTGGTGTGCGTCGCGGAAGGTGGTGTCGGTAACGCCGAGGGCCTTCTGGTTGCGCAGATCTCGGGCGAAGCCCTCTGGCCCGAGGGCGAGCAGGCGCTGCCGCGAACCGTCGGGAACAGGCGCGGAGAAATCGACCGCGGGAAGTTTGTCGTGGGGGTACACCGGGGACGGACGCTCACCGTGCGGCTTGTTGACCGTCACATCGGCCAGATAGGTGAGGATCTTGGTGCCACGGTCGCCCGAGGATCGCGACGTCAACAGTTCCGGTCGCTCCTCGATGAACGAGGTGGTGACCCGGCCTGCGGTGAAGTCCGGGTCGACCAGAACCGCCTGCAGGAACGGGATGTTCGTGGCGACGCCGCGAATTCTGAACTCTGCCACCGCACGTCGGGCCCGCGCCACGGCGGTGTCGAAATCACGGCCACGGCACGTGAGCTTGACGAGCATGGAATCGAAGTACGCGCCGACCTCCGCGCCCAGTGTCGTGCCGCCGTCGAGCCGAACCCCGGCACCGCCGGGAGTGCGGTAGGCGGTGATGCGGCCGACGTCGGGCCGGAACCCGTTCGCCGGATCCTCGGTGGTGATGCGGCATTGCAGCGCCGCACCGCGCAGAACGATGTTCTCCTGCTGCAGACCGAGATCTGCAAGCGTCTCGCCGGAGGCGATTCGCAACTGGGATTGCACCAGGTCCACATCGGTCACTTCTTCGGTGACTGTGTGCTCCACCTGAATTCGCGGATTCATCTCGATGAAGACGTGATTGCCGCGGGTGTCAAGAAGGAACTCCACGGTACCGGCGCAGGAATAGTTGATCTGCTTCGCGAACGCCACGGCGTCTGCGCAGATTCTCTCCCGCAGTTCCGCAGGTAGGTTCGGTGCCGGTGCCAATTCGATGACCTTCTGGTGGCGACGCTGCACGCTGCAGTCACGCTCGAACAGGTGCACCACGTTGCCCTGGCCGTCGGCGAGTATCTGAACCTCGATGTGCCGGGGGTCGATCACGGCCTGCTCGAGGAATACCGTCGCGTCTCCGAAAGCCGATTCCGCTTCGCGCGCAGCAGCTTCGATGGACTCGCGTAACTGAGATGCTTCGGCAACAC
Organism: Rhodococcus sp. NPDC078407; assembly: GCF_044542515.1. NCBI lineage: Bacteria > Bacillati > Actinomycetota > Actinomycetes > Mycobacteriales > Nocardiaceae > Rhodococcus > Rhodococcus sp. NPDC078407. The sequence goes on from NZ_JBITUQ010000009.1 coordinate 157,907, forward strand.
GACGCATACCTCGGCCACCGCCGCCCGCCACCGCTTTGACGAACAGCGGGAAGGTCATCGATTCCGACGCCGCGACGAGTTCGTCGATGTCGGACGAGGGGTCCGACGACGCCAGCACCGGTAGACCTGCAGCTTTCGCTGCCGCAATCGCTCGTGCCTTGTTTCCGGTCAGCTCCAGTACATCCGCGGACGGTCCGACGAAGGTGATGCCGGCGTCGGCACACGCTGCGGCCAGATCGGGGTTCTCGGAGAGGAATCCGTACCCTGGGTACACCGCATCGGCACCGCTACGCCTGGCTGCTGCGACGATCTCGTCGACGGAAAGATACGCCCGTACCGGATGCCCCTTCTCCCCTATCTGATATGCCTCGTCGGCTTTCGTCCGGTGCACCGAGTTTCGGTCCTCGAACGGGAACACCGCAACGGTGGACGCACCGAGTTCGTAGGAGGCGCGGAAGGCACGGATGGCGATCTCGCCGCGGTTGGCAACCAAAACTTTGGAGAACATTGGCTCAACTTACCTGGCAGCGTGGTGCTCCGAGGCGTACTGATCCCAGTATGCGGGACGAATTGTGCGATTTCGACGACTGAAACGGTGCAGTGCCCGAACCGAGCGCGCCTCAGGACTTCTGCAAGTAGTCGACGCGATCCGATCGCCAGGCCGACCGCATCATCGACGCGATTCCAGGGTTGTCGGCCAACGACGGGTCCTGTGCGAACAACGTTCGCGCGCAGTCCTGCGCGTCGGCGATGATCTCTTCGTCGTCGATGAACGAGAGCAGCCGCAGGCCGCTGACCGAGCCGGACTGCGCGGCCCCGAGCACGTCGCCTTCCCGCCGGGTGGCGAGGTCGAGTTTCGCGAGTTCGAAGCCGTCGTTGGTCGCCGCCACCGCCTCCAGCCGAGCGAACGATCCACCCATCGGGCTGAGGTAGCTGATCATGATGCACAGACCCTGGTGCCCGCCACGACCGATTCGACCACGCAGCTGATGGAGCTGACTGACCCCGAATCGGTCGGCGTCCATGATGACCATGACCGTCGCATTGGGAACGTCAACGCCCACTTCGACCACCGTCGTGCACACGAGTACATCGATCTCGCCCGAGTTGAACTCGGACATCGTGATGTCCTTGTCGTCACCGGAGAGCCGCCCGTGCAGCAACCCGACCCTCAGATCGTGCATGGGCCCGGACGAGAGGGTGTCGTACATGTCCACAGCGGCCGTGGTCTCGGGTCCGTCCTCCGGTTTCGGAGTCTTCTTCTTGCCCGTCTCGGCGTCGTCGCCGTCGCCGATCCTGGAACAGACCACGTAGGCCTGACGTCCGGCAGCGACTTCCTCTCTGATGCGTTGCCACGCGCGATCCACCCACGCGGGCTTGGCTCGGGCCGGCACCACGTTGCTGATGATCGGTGATCGACCACGAGGAAGTTCTGTGAGTACCGACGTTTCGAGGTCGCCGAGTGTCGACATCGCGATGGTGCGCGGGATGGGCGTCGCCGTCATCACGAGCAAGTGGGGACTGGTGTTGCCGCGGGCCTTGGCTCGCAACGCATCTCGCTGCTCGACACCGAATCTGTGTTGCTCGTCCACGACGACCATCGCGAGATCGAGGAACTCCACTCGATCCTCGATGAGGGCGTGAGTACCGATCACGATCCCGGCGTCTCCGGTCACGGCGTCGAGGAGCGCAGACCGCTTGGCCGCGGTGGACATCGAACCGGTCAGCAGAGCGACTTTGGTCGCGAGCTCGTGCGAGCCGAGTTCCCCGCCGGCCGCGAGACTACCGAGCATCGATCTGATCGACCGAGCGTGCTGCGAGGCAAGCACTTCGGTCGGTGCCAGCAGCGCACATTGATGACCGGCGTCGATCACCTGCAACATCGCCCGCAACGCGACGATGGTCTTGCCCGAACCGACCTCGCCTTGCAGCAGTCTCGACATCGGCTGCGGGGCCGACAGATCGTTGGCGATCTCGGCCGCGACGTCGCGTTGACCGGCGGTCAACTCGAACGGCAGTCGGCGATCGAATTCGACCGCGATGCCGTCGGTGATCGGTGGGCAGCGCGCGGCCAGCCGGGTAGATGCGTCGCGTCGACGGTCCGCGAGCACGAGCTGAACGGCCAACGCCTCGTCGAATTTGAGCCGCTCACGCGCGGAGTCCTTGTCCTGCGCGGTATCCGGGAAATGAACCGATCGCAGCGCGGTGTCGATGTCGACGAGTCCGCGTTCTCGACGGACCGACTCGGGTAGCGGATCGGTCACATCGTCGAGCTGGTCGAGAACCTGACGCACGCAGCGCATGAACGTCCAGCTCTCGACATCCTTGGTCGCCGCGTAGATGGGCACGAACGCCCGATCGAACACCGACATGTCGACCGCTCCCGACGCGTCGACCGCACCGCGGGCCAGACCGGCCAGGGTTCCGCCGCCGACGATGCGACCCGCGGGTACGACGGCCCCATCGTTGTCGTCTCCGCCCAGGATGACGTAACTGGGGTGCGTGAGGTTCCAACGCTTGCCGAAGTACTTCACCTTGCCGGAGAACATTCCCCGACGACCAGGCACGACAACATGCTTGAGCTTGTGTGGACTGAAGAAGGTCGCGTCGATCCGCTGTCCGTCGGCGGCGAGCGTCACCGCGAGGAACTGCCCGTTGCGATTCTTCATCGAGCGCAGCGTCGCGGACTCGACCGTGGCCACGATGGTGATGTGGTCGCCCTCGGGAGGCTCGGTTTCGCCGAGCTCGGAACCGTGCGTCATGTAGCGATGTGGGTAGTGCCGCAGCAGATCCTCGACCGTGTGAATGCCGAAGGTGTCTGCGAGCGGAGTCGCCGCCGCGACTCCGAGAACGTGATCGAGCCGGTCCACCAGCGTTGCCATAGCCGAAATTCCCTATTCCACTCCGAATTGCACGAGGTCTCCCGGCTGCCCACCCGCGTAGACCACCACGTCGACCCCGGGGTGTGCGCCGGTCACGTACTCGGCCAGTCGATCACCGAAATCCTCCGACGCCAGTGCCCCCACCAGTACGGTCACCATCTCCCCGCCGGTGGCCAGAAGCTGATCGAGCAGACGGCACCCCGCGTCGAGTGGACGGGCGGCGACGATCACCACCTCCTGGCCTGCCAGGCCGATGCTGTCTCCCGGCTCACAGGTTCCGACCCAGGTGAGTGCTCGCTCTCGGGCGATGCGCAATGAACCCCACCTCGTGCCTGCTGCGGCCTCGGACATCGTGAACGCGTCGTCGACAGCGGCCCTGCCCGCATCGTGCACGGCGAGCGCGGCCAATCCCTGCACCATCGCCGAGCACGGCAGCATGACCACGTCCTTCCCATCGGCGCGGGCAGCAGCACCGACAGCGACGAGTTCCTGCGCCGACAACGCTCCGTTCGGCAACACCGATACTTCGCGGTGCTTCGCGGCGACGATTGCTCGCAGCAGTACAGAGGAGTCGATCGGCTCATCGCATCGCACCACCGTCGCACCCTCCCGAACGTAGAGATCCGCTGCACCGTCGCCGGCCACCAACGCCAAAATATCGCGACCCACCGACAACGCCGGTGCGCGGCGGGTGTCACCGTCGACCCCGGACCTGACGTCGACAAGACCGAAACAGGAGATGCGCACCCCGCGGACTGCTCCGGTGCCGATGCCGAGTTCGACGGCACCGCCTGGATCGGCGGTGTGGACGTGCGCGGACCAGGCCCCCGATCCGTCACCGGCCACCACCACCGAATCGCCGAGATCGGAGAGAGCTGCGCGTAATGCGGTGGCCTGCGCGTCGTCGATTCCGTGGACCACATAGACCACCTCGTATCCGAGGGGCCGGCCGTGTGTGGGAACCACCGTCTCGGGCCCGCCGGTGCAATCGTGCACCGAGATCGACCCATCGGACGCACGTGCCGATGTCCGATCGCGAGGGCGACGGTACCGCCTGCGCGGCGGAATGCGACCGGTCACCACTTCCACCAACGCATCGAACACGACCGACAGCCCGAGCGCTCCGGCGTCCACGACCCCGGCCTCGCGCAGTTCCGCCAGTTGGTCCGTCGTGCTGTCGAGGGCTCGAGCAGTGGCCTCGGCGATGTCGATGACCAATGCGGCGAGGTCGACATTGGCGTCGTGCGCCGCGGCATCGCGGTCGGCGGCGGCGAGAACGGTGAGCATCGTGCCCTCGACGGGAACGCTCACCGCATCCGAGACCAGGACCTGCGCGCGTCGCAACATCGCCTGGATGGAAACGGTGTCGAGTGGGCCGTCCGCTGCAGCCTCGGCGACTGCACGCAGTAATTGGGAGAGGATCACCCCCGAGTTGCCGCGGGCACCCGCCACCGCGCCGACGGCCAATGCACGCCCGATGGCGCGAGTGTCCGCTGCCGGCCCTGCTTCTCGCATCGATTCCACCGCGGCCCGGAACGTGAACATCAGATTGGTACCGGTGTCCGAGTCGGGGATCGGAAAGACGTTGAGTGCGTTGATCTCGTCGCACCGCGCGGTCAGAGAATCGACGCATCGGTAGGCCCACCGGCGCAGGGCTGCGGCGTCGATCGAATCGAGAACGTCGACCACCTCGAGCAGCCTCCCCCCGTTGCACCCGATAACCTGGCCCGTGTTCCGGACGCAGACAGTGCCCAGAGCTTAGTCGGGCAGGAAACTCGCGCGCGCTGTCAGTGAGCCCGGCGCAGCGTCTGCGGTGGCAGTTTGGTGATTGCGTGCAGCGCCGCTATTCTTGCAGGGTTGCCTCGAGGCGATCTTCACGCATTGCAATCCTTGCATCTGCACGCAGTTCGTTTCGATGTCTTCGACCACATGTATCGATCAACATCTATCAAGGAGTTCGCGACTATGGCTGCCGTCTGCGACGTATGCGCCAAGGGGCCCGGCTTCGGTAAGTCGGTCTCGCACTCGCACCGACGGACCAACCGTCGTTGGAACCCGAATATCCAGACCGTGCACGCTCAGGTTGCGCCTGGTAATTCCAAGCGCATGAACGTGTGCACCTCCTGCTTGAAGGCAGGCAAGGTGGTCCGGGGCTGATTCGAGCCTCGCTCTTCGTTTTCCTCCACGGCTTCGACTGCGTGCGAGAACTGTGCCCCGCCCCCGAGTTATGGGGGGCGGGGCACAGTCATGTGCGCGACGAATAGTCGGACGTCCATTAGAGTTCCTCGGGTGAGTTATTCCGACACCGACATGTCCAACAAAGTGAGCATCGAGGACGGCGTACTGCGTGTCGTCGTCGCCACCGAAGCGGGCGGCGCTTCGCTCGATCTCGAAGGCATCGAGGAGGGCACCTCGGTTCTCCGGTCCGTCAATGCCGGCACCACTGCGATCGGAAGCGTTCTGCTGATCGGTCGCGGATCCAACTTCTGCGCCGGCGGCAACGTGCGCGATTTCGCCGGTGCGGACGATCGCGGTGCCTTCGTAGGTGCGGTCGCAGACGCGTTCCACGCTTTCGTTCGTGAACTCGCGTCCGTCACCGTGCCGATCGTCGCCGGTGTACACGGCTGGGCGGCCGGTGCTGGGATGAGCCTGGTGTGTCTCACCGACATCGCCATCGGCGGACCGTCCACCAAATTGCGACCCGCCTATCCGTCGATCGGCTTCACCCCCGATGGTGGAATGTCGTGGACGCTCCCCCGCATCGTCGGTTCGGGCCGCGCGATGGACATTCTCATCAACGACTCGATCATCAACGGGGAGGAAGCCGTTCGACTCGGCATCCTCAGCCGGCTGGTGGGCGACGACATCGTCGACAGTGAGGCAGAGCGCCTCGCTCGAACCCTCGCCGTCGGTCCGACCTCCGCGTACCGGGGGATCAAGTCGCTGCTGCACGCATCCGAATCGGCCACTCTGACACAGCAGTTGGACGCGGAGGCCGCGTCGATATCGGCGGCCGCATCGTCACCGACCGGACGAGAAGGCGTCGACGCGTTCGTCGAGAAGCGGCGACCCGATTTTTCCTGATCCGATCAGGGCAGCGTCCAGTCGATCGGTTCGTCCCCACCTTCGACCAGTAACTCGTTCACGCGACTGAAGGGCTTGGACCCGAGGAACCCTCGTGACGCGGACAGCGGTGATGGGTGCGCAGATTCGATGTACGGCACGGATCCGAGCATCGGCTTCAGAGTCGCCGCATCTCGCCCCCAGAGAACTGCGACCAGACCAGGTGCGTCCGGATTCTCGGCTCGGGCGACGAGCGCGCGAATCGCCTGCTCCGTCACCGCTTCCCAGCCCTTCTTTCGGTGCGATGCGGCCTGCGAGGGTTCGACGGTGAGCACTCTGTTGAGCAACATCACGCCGCGGTCCGACCACGGGGTGAGGTCACCGGAACTCGGCGTGGGCAACCCCAGGTCGTCGGAGTACTCCTTGAAGATGTTGCTCAGGCTACGGGGAACGGGTCTGACGTCCGGTGCGACGGAAAAGCTCAGTCCTACTGCATGTCCCGGTGTCGGGTACGGATCCTGGCCGACGATGAGGACCCGCACCTGGTCGAAGGGATACTGGAACGCGCGCAGAACGTTCTCACCCGCAGGCAGGTAATGCCTTCCGGCGGCGAGCTCTTCTCGCAGAAAGTCGCCCATCGCAGCAACATTCGTCTCGACGGGGGCCAGCGCACGAGCCCACCCGGGTTCGACGCTCTCGGCCAACGGCCGGGCCGTCACCGGTCGATCCGACGCAGCGCGTCTCGGTAGTAGGCGGCGTTCGCCGAGTACATCTGTACGTTGATGTCCACGTGGCCTTCGGGGACCTGGAACCCTTCCCGAATCTTTGCCGGCACACCCAGCGCCATCGAACGTTCGGGCACCACGAACTTGAACGGCACCACCGCGCCGGCCCCCACGATCGAGCCCGCCCCGATCTTCGAGCCGTTGAGCACCACCGAGCCCGAAGCGATCAGGCAATTGTCTCCGATGACCGCACCTTCGACGTGCGCGTTGTGCCCGAGGACGCATCCGGAGCCGATCACGGTCGCGTCGATCGGGGTGCAGTGCACCACGGTGCCGTCCTGGACGTTGGTTCCTGCGCCGATGGAGATGGTGCCGTAGTCCCCCCGCAGAACGGCGTTGGGCCACACCGACGACCCGGCCGCCAGGGTCACCGCGCCGATGACGACCGCGTCGGGATGGACGTAGGCGTCGGGATGAATGTCGGGTTCGCGATCACCGAGTGCGTAGATTGCCATCTCTGCAACTTAGCCGACGCAATGGGATCGACCTCGTTCACTCACCTTCGAAGCTCGTCCATCCCGATCGGCCCGAGTGGACGCGTCCGCCCACGGTCACCCGATTCGCCGAATCGTCACCGGCATGCTCGACGCGACCGATGACAGTCCAGTGCGCCGGAACGGCGTCGAGATTGCCGAACGTGCCGACGAGTGCATGATCCTCACCGCCGGTGAGTATCCAATCCAACGCATCCACTCCCATTTCCTGTGCTGCCGAATGCAATTCGTCCGGGATGTCGAACAGCTCGGGATCGACGGCCATCGCGACGTTCGAGGCATCGGCTATGTGGCCCAGGTCGGACAACAATCCGTCGGAAACGTCGGTCAGGGACGTCGCGCCCGCCTCGGCGGCCTCGATCCCGGCGCGATACGGCGGGACGGGAACGCGGTGCGCGTCGAGCACGGCATCGTGGCCCGCCGCGTCCCGGTCTGCGAGCAGAAGGGCCAGTCCGGCGGCAGACCAGCCCAGGCGGCCGGCGTAGGCGATCAGATCACCGGCGCGTGCTCCCGATCGAAGGACTGGAGCCCTGCCCTCGAGATCACCGAGCGCGGTGATCGAGATCACCAACTCCGGTGACTGCACCACATCGCCACCGACGATGGGTGCTCCCGCGGCCACTGCCTCGAGCCACATTCCCTCGTTGAGACCGTCAGTCACCCGCACCGGCGTCTCCGCCGGACATCCGAGAGAGACGAGAAAGCCCGAACACCGAGCGCCCATCGCGGCGATATCCGCGCCGTTCTGCGCGATCGCCTTCCGTCCGATCTGCACCGGACTCGACCAGTCCAGTCGAAAGTGCCTGCCGTGCACCAACATATCCGTCGTCGCAGCGATCCTTCCGTCGGGTGCAGCGACGACGGCGGCGTCGTCACCGGGCCCGACGATGGTCGACGCAGGTTGAACGCGGTCGGCGACGGCACGGGCGATCACCTCGAATTCGCCGACCTGCGCGACGGTACGTTCGGTGCCTGCGGCCGACTCGATGCCGTGGTCGTCGATGATGATCCTCCTCGAGAAAGCGGTGCGTACGCGACCGACTCACGCGGAGCACGCAGTCCGCCTGCGGTACCTTTCAGAGGCGGCCGGGACAGCACCGACGCTGCAGGTTACGTCCCCACAGAACGTAGCCGCCCCAATTTACAGTCGAGAAGTCCGGCAGGGAAAGGGACCACCGATGGTGCAAGCATTCGTTCTCGTTCAGACCGAGGTGGGCCGCGCGACCGCCGTCGCGCAGCAGATCGAGGCCGTGGACGGAGTGGTCTCCGCGGAGGCCGTGGTCGGGCCCTACGACGTGATTGCGCGCGCCGACGGTGCATCCGACTCCGACGTCGCCGAGATCGTCTCCCGCATCCAGAAGGTGGATGCCATCACCCGTACTCTCACCTGCCCGGTCGCTCCCCGGCCGACCGCGTCGGTCGGATAACTCGTGAGCTCCACCGAGGCCGGCAACGACGACACCGACGCCCACGACGACACCGAAGGCACCGACGACACCGAAGGCACTCGCGAACAACGACACCCTGCCGTGATCGCCACCGCGATCGCGTTGCCCGTCGCGCTGGTCGTCGGAGTTCTGGTCGCCGCCATTGCGGTCAACCGTTCGCCGGTCCGCGATCCGGTCGCTCTGGGCCCGGTCGACTCCCCTGATGCCGCGAGTGCGCAGTGCACATCCCTACTCGACGCCCTGCCCGAGAACCTCGGCGACTACGCGCAAGCGGAGTTGGCCGACCCGGCACCGGTCGGAGTCCGTGCGTGGGCGTCGGACGAGGAGAACGCCGAGCCGGTCGTACTGCGCTGCGGTCTGCCCCGCCCGATCGGGTTCGATGTGGCTGCGCCGCTACAGGTGATCAACGGCGTGCAATGGTTCGAGGTGTCCGGTGCAGACGACGGAATCGATGCCAGCACATGGTTCGTCGTCGATCGCGGCGTGTACGTTGCTCTGACGATTCCCGGCGACTCGGGTCCCACTCCGTTGCAGGACGCGTCCTCGGCAGTGTCGGACACGCTGCCCCAGCAACCTCTCGACCCGGCACCGTTGCAGTAGCGCCGAGCCGTATCGATAGCCCTGCGCGGCAGGAGTTCTAACGCAAACCGGTACCGCGGGCGAGAGCGGTGTCGATCAGCGTGGCGATGAGCGTCGGATAGTCGACACCGGATTCCGCCCACATCTTGGGGTACATCGAGATCGAGGTGAACCCGGGCATCGTGTTGATCTCGTTGATGACCGGGCCGTTCTCGGTGACGAAGAAATCGACGCGCGCGAGGCCCTGACAGTCCAACGCACGGAAGGCGGCGACGGCGAGTTCACGAATACGGTCGCTCGTGGCGTCGTCGAGGGCAGCCGGGATGTCGAACTCACTGACGTCGTCGAGGTACTTGGTGTCGAAGTCGTAGAACGCATGATCGTCGATGTCCGCGTCGGGGATTCGGATCTCCGCGACAGCGCTGGCACGCACGGTGCCGTCGGGAAATTCCAGCACCCCGCACTCGACCTCACGGCCGTGGATCATGCCTTCGACGATCACCTTGGGGTCGTGTTCGCGCGCGATGGCGATCGCGGTCGGGAGCTGGTCCCACGCAGTGATGCGCGAGATTCCGATGGACGACCCGCCTCGGGCCGGTTTGACGAATGCGGGCAGCCCGATTCGGTCACGCTCGGCCGCCGTCAGGTCGTCGACGGCGCGCCTCAACACTACCTGCCGACCGATCGGCAATCCTTCGGCACCGAGTAGCTTCTTGGTGAATTCCTTGTCCATCCCCGCAGCGCTCGCCAGCACGCCCGGCCCGACATACGGGACGCCGGCCATTTCGAGCAGACCCTGCAGGGTGCCGTCCTCGCCGTACGGTCCGTGCAGAACCGGGAACACGACGTCGACGGATGCGAGCACTGCCCCGCCTCCCCCCTCGCCGAGGTCGAGCAGAGCGCCGGCGTGGCCTGGGTCCGTGCTGAGGGCAAGCGCTGATCCAGTCTTGTCCACGGTCGGCAACACCCGGTCCCGGATCGTCAGCGCATCGACATCCGAGGAGCCGAGTACCCAAGCACCGTCCGCGGTGATCCCCACCGGAACCACTTCGTACTTGGCCGGATCGAGGTTCTGCAGCACGCTACCTGCCGATACACAGGACACAGCATGCTCACTGCTGCGGCCACCGAAGACGACGGCAACTTTGATGCGGGGAGTACTCACGATGAGAAACCGTACCGCCGCGGCTCATGAAACGCGGATTCGCCCTGTTCGTCGCCAGACCGCGATCACTGCCTCACTCGGGCTTGATACGCCGTCCCAGCAGGTGCCCGACCGCGTCAGGAACGGACATACCCCCATGACACACCCGGTGGACGGCATCGGTGAGCGGCATCTCGACGTCGTAGCTCTCGGCGAGCGCACGCACCGAGGTGCAGGACTTCACGCCCTCGGCAACCTGTCCGTGCGCTGCTTCCTGGGCACTTTCGAGGGAGCCACCCGAACCCAAGCGTTCTCCGAACGTGCGATTGCGCGAGAGCGGCGACGAGCAGGTGGCGACCAGATCGCCCACGCCCGCCAGTCCCGACAGCGTCGACGGCTTGGCACCGAGCGCCACGCCGAGGCGGATGATCTCGGCCAGACCCCTGGTCATGATCGACGCGAGGGTGTTCTCGCCGTATCCGACACCACTGGCCATCCCGCACGCGAGAGCGATGACGTTCTTGCAGGCACCACCGATCTCGGCACCGATGACATCGCTGTTGGTGTAGGGCCTGAAATATCCGGTCGCGCAGGACTTCTGAACCTCGAGGGCACGCTGGGAGTCGGCGCACGCGATGACGGTCGCGGCGGGCTGCCCCTCGGCGATCGGACGCGCTAGATTCGGCCCGGACAGGCACGCGACCCGCGAGGGATCCGCGCCGGTGACCTGAGAGATCACCTGACTCATCCGCATGAGAGTTCCGGTCTCGATTCCCTTCGCCAGGGAGAGCAGCGTCGCGTGCTGGGGAATGGAGTCGGTCCACACCGCGAGATTGGCTCGCAGACTCTGCGACGGTACGGCCAACACCACGATGTCGGCTCCGTCGAGTGCCTGGACGGGATCGCTCGTGGCTCGGATCGACGACGGCAGCTGTATTCCCGACAGGTAGTCCTTGTTCTCGTGGTCGTCGGTGATGGACGCAGCAAGTTCCTCGCGGCGGGCCCACATGGTGACGTCCGTTCCGGCATCGGCCAATACCTTGGCGAATGCGGTCCCCCACGAACCCGACCCCAGTACCGCTGCTCTGCTCATTCCGCCAACCCCTCGCCTACTTCGCCGATGCCCTGTCCACGCGCGCATCACCCTAACTCGCAGACCCGCCCGGGCGGTCGGAGTCGGCACACATCCGACCACGCTGGCAGGATCGACCATCATGGGTGCAACACGATCCGACGACAGTGGCCGAGAGCCCGCGTCGTCCGACCCTGCCCGCAGCGTCGTCGCTGTCCTCATCGCGGTGAAGGATCTGGCGACGGCCAAGTCGCGTCTGTCCGCCGAATTCTCCGGTCCCGAGCGGACACGACTGGTGCTCGCGATGCTCAGCGACACCGTGTCCGCCGCAGGCGCGGTATCGGTGGTCGATTCGGTGACGGTGGTCACTCCGGACCCGCTCGTCGCAGACACCGCCCGAAGAATCGGTGCCCGGGTGCTCGACGAACCGATCGGCGATCCGGCGCTGCCACCGGACGCGCGACTGAACAACGCGTTCGCGTCTGCGGCGGCTGTGGTGCGTCGTGAGACGCTCGGCGGTGGTCGATCCAGGCACGACGACCGAGTCGACATCATCGCGTTGCAAGCCGATCTACCGGCCATGCGTCCCGCCGAACTCGCTCAGGCATATGCCGATGCCCACCGGGGCGGTAGATCACTGGTGGTCGATCATCACGGCACCGGAACCGCAGCGTTGATACTCAAGGACTCTCCCGGCGAGCTCGAACCGCTGTTCGGTCTCGATTCCGCCCGCCGACACGCCGAATCGGGCGCACCGAAACTCGACGGCCACTGGCCGGGTCTACGGCTCGACGTCGATACCGCAGTGGACGTCCGCAGAGCCCACCGGCTCGGCGTCGGACCTGCGACAGCGGCCGTCCTGCGTTCGCTCGGTTGGGTCGACGACGCATCGGCGACAACGGCGTGATCGAGTTTGGCCCATCGGAGTTTCACGCACGCCGCCGATGGGGGATGATCGTCCGGTGAGCAGAGACGACGCACAACCAACGAACGAAGATTCGTCGATCGAGCCCGGTTCGGAAGCGGTATGGAGCGCTCCGATCGCAGCAACGATGCCGAGCATTCCCTCGGCACTGCCGGCTGCCACACCGGAATCGGTGGACAGCGCCACCGTGCTCCCCGAAAATCGCTACCTCAACCGGGAATTGAGCTGGCTCGATTTCAATTCGCGTGTTCTCGCTCTGGCCGAGGACTCGTCGCTCCCGCTGCTGGAACGGGCCAAGTTTCTGGCGATCTACGCCTCGAATCTCGACGAGTTCTACATGGTTCGAGTGGCCGGTCTCAAACGTCGCGACGAAACCGGGCTCTCGGTCAGATCCGCCGACGGAATGACCCCCCGCGAACAGCTCGCAGTGATCGGCCAACGTACCCAGGAACTGGCGCTCAAACACGCGCGCGTGCTGCTGGATTCGATCCTCCCCGAGCTCACCGCCGAAGGCATCGCCATCATCCGGTGGTCGGATCTCGACGACGACGAACGTGCCCGCCTGTCGGAGTACTTCACCGAACAGGTCTTCCCGGTACTGACACCGCTGGCCGTCGACCCCGCTCACCCGTTCCCCTACATCAGCGGCCTGAGCCTCAATCTCGCTGTGACGGTGAAGGATTACTCCACGACCGGGGAACACTTCGCGCGCGTCAAGGTCCCCGACAACGTCGATCGCTTCGTGCGCGTCAAGCGCGGCGAAGGCTCCCACCGCATCGACGCCTTCCTGTCGATGGAAGAGCTGATCTCGGCGCACCTCGACGTGCTCTTCCCCGGCATGGAGGTCGTCGAGTCCCACGCGTTCCGCATCACGCGCAACGCCGATTTCGAGGTCGAGGAAGACCGCGACGAGGATCTGCTGCAGGCACTCGAGCGTGAGCTGGCCCGTCGGCGTTTCGGCTCGCCGGTCCGTCTCGAGATCGCCGACGACATGACCGAGCACATGCTCGAATTGTTGTTGCGCGAACTCGATGTCGACCCCGGCGACGTCATTCAGGTACCTGGACTGCTCGATCTGTCGTGCCTGTGGCAGGTCTACAGCGTGGACCGTCCGAATCTCAAGGACGCACCTTTCGTACCCGCGACCCACCCGGCGTTCGGTGAGCGCGAAACTCCCAAGAGCGTCTTCTCCACGCTGCGCGACGGCGATGTCCTGGTACATCATCCCTACGATTCGTTCTCCACCAGCGTCCAACGCTTCATCGAGCAAGCGGCAGCAGACCCTCAAGTACTTGCCATCAAGCAGACTCTGTACCGCACGTCGGGAGATTCGCCGATCGTCAACGCGCTCGTCGATGCTGCCGGTGCGGGTAAACAGGTCGTCGCACTGGTGGAGATCAAGGCACGTTTCGACGAACAGGCCAACATCGAGTGGGCTCGTAAGCTGGAAAAGGCAGGCGTACATGTGGTGTACGGCCTCGTCGGTCTCAAGACGCACTGCAAGACGTGTCTCGTGGTACGCCGAGAAGGATCTGTCATTCGTCGCTATTGCCACATCGGAACCGGCAACTACAACCCCAAGACAGCACGCATCTACGAGGACGTCGGCTTGCTGACGTCGTCGCCCGAGATCGGTGCCGACCTGACAGACCTGTTCAACTCGCTCACCGGTTACTCGCGAAAGTCCGAGTACCGCAACCTGCTGGTGGCTCCGTACGGAGTGCGCCGCGGAATCGTCGAACGTATCGAGGCGGAGGTCGGGCACCTCATGGCAGGCCGCCCGGCCGGAATTCGCCTCAAGGCAAACGCATTGGTCGACGAGCAGGTCATCGATGCGCTGTACCGCGCGTCCATCGCCGGTGTTCCGGTCAAGGTGGTGGTTCGCGGAATCTGCGCCCTCAAGCCGGGTGTTGCCGGGCTGTCGGAGAACATCGAGGTTCGCTCCATCCTCGGCCGGTTCCTCGAGCACTCTCGAGTGCTGCACTTCCAGGGTGCCGACGAGTTCTGGATCGGTAGCGCGGACATGATGCACCGCAACCTCGATCGTCGAGTCGAGGTGATGGCTCAGGTCAAGGACCCGCGACTGGCGAACCAGCTGAGCGACATCTTCGACTCCGCCCTCGACCCCACCACTCGCTGCTGGGAGTTGGGACCGGACGGCGGCTGGGTCGCTTCACCGGCGCAGGGTGAGAAAGTCCGTGAGCATCAGGTGGAGTTGATGCGCAGCCGGAGGAATCAGGCGTCCTGATGGGCACATCCGACGGGTCGCCCCGGGCCAACATCTTCGCGGCCGGCTCGATCCTCTGGCGCCGGTCGCCCCGAGATCACTCCTCCGTCGAGGTCGCCTTGGTGCACCGACCCAAGTACGACGACTGGTCGTTTCCCAAGGGAAAGCTCGACCCGGGCGAGACCGCCGTCGACGCAGCAGTCCGGGAAGTCAAGGAAGAGACCGGATTCGACTCTCGGCTCGGTCGGTCACTGTCCTACGTGACGTACCCCATTCCTGGCCACCGACGAGTCAAGAAAGTGCTGTATTGGGCAGCGGAGGTCACCGGGGGTGAATTCGTTCCCAACGCGGAGGTGGACCAATTACGCTGGATCGCCCCGGAGGACATCGGCGGTGAGCTCTCGTATCCTATGGACCACAAGATCCTTCGGCGGTTCGTGGCGAAACCGGCCGACACCTCCACGGTGCTGTTGGTTCGGCACGGGAGTGCGGGCTCACGCTCGCGGTACAAGGGCAACGACGTCGATCGCCCACTGGACAAGACCGGACGACGGCAGGCCGACGCCTTGGTCTCGTTGCTCCGGGCGTTCGGAGCCGACTCCGTGTACGCGGCAGATCGTGTCCGATGCGTCCAGACGGTGACCCCGTGTGCGCAATCGTTGGGCGTGGAGATCATCGAGGAACACCTCCTGTCCGAGGAGGGATACGCCGACGACCCGCGCAAGGGTCGCCACCGGGCTCGCGACATCGCCGAGCTGCCTGGAACTCCCGTGGTGTGCAGTCAGGGCAAAGTGATCCCCGACCTGATGCGATGGTGGGCAGACAAAGACGGAATCACGCTGCCTGCCAACAGGAATCGAAAAGGCAGTGTGTGGGTGCTCTCTCGTCACGACGGCCGACTCGTCGCGGCCGACCACATTGCCAGCCCACTGCCCACCCTCGTCGCCGACGACTAGGCGACGCACTCCCGGCAACAGCAAGGCCCCCGACACGATTCGAGTCGGGGGCCTTGTTGTTTGTCGATCGGAGAAGTGGAACCTACAGGTTCTACTTCTTCGCGGCGCGCTTCGCGGGGGCCTTCTTGGCCGGAGCCTTCTTCGCCGGAGCCTTCTTGGCTACGGTCTTCTTGGCCGCTGTCTTGGCCGGAGCCTTCTTGGCCGGAGCAGTAGTCGTAGCTGCCTTACGTGCGGTCGTCTTGGCCGGAGCCTTCTTGGCAGCAGCCGCGGTGGTCTTGCGTGCTGTGGTCTTGGCGGGAGCTGCCTTCTTGGCGGCCGTCTTTGCGGGAGCTGCCTTCTTGGCGGTGGTCTTTGCGGGAGCCGCCTTCTTGGCTGCCGCCGTGGTGGCCTTGCGGGCGGTCGTCTTCACGGCTGCCTTCTTGGCTGCGGTCTTCTTCGCTGCCGCAGTCTTCTTGGCCGGTGCTGCAGCCGATCCACGCTTGACAGCGGGGCCGGTTGCGGGCAGCTTCTGTCCGCCGGCGATGACGGCCTTGAACTGCGCGCCCGGGCGGAATGCCGGAACGTTGGTGGGCTTGACGCGAACAGTCTCACCGGTGCGGGGGTTACGGGCGACGCGCGCCGCGCGACGACGCTGCTCGAACACGCCGAAGCCCGTGATCGTGACACTCTCGCCGCGGTGCACTGCCCGCACGATGGTGTCGACGATGTTCTCGACAGCCTCTGTGGCGCTCCGCCTGTCAGACCCCAACTTCTCGGTCAGGGCGTCGATCAGCTCTGCCTTGTTCATGGAATTTCCTCCGCTATATGGTGGCCCATCGTCGGACCGACTACTACAACGGTAAACCCCAAGTCGTCAAGAGTCTATGCGCCACGCCAATTTTCATTTCGGCGTCGCGGAATGATTCACGGCCGCATAGCGTGTCGGACCCCCACCCGGTCAGCTTTCCGTCGGGGTCGCGATCCGTGCTGGGAGCGTCAGGGGTTTGTATGACGGCCTTGACTTTTCGTACTCCGTAATGGCCTCGACCTGGCGCAACGTCAATCCGATGTCGTCCAGACCTTCCAGCAGACGCCACCGGGTGTAGTCGTCAATAGCGAAGCGCACCACCAAAGTTCCAGCCGTTACGGTCTTGTCGACGAGGTCGACAATTATCTCCAGACCGGGTCGTTCTTCTAAGGCTTTCCACAGCAATTCGACGTCCGATTGCTCGACCTGGGCCGCCAACAGCCCGGCTTTACCGGAATTTCCGCGAAAAATATCGGCGAAGCGAGACGCGATGACGACCCTGAAACCGAAGTCCGACAGCGCCCATACGGCATGCTCGCGTGAGGATCCGGTCCCGAAATCGGGTCCGGCGACCAGAACCGAGCCACGGTCGTACGGCTCGAGATTGAGGATGAAGTTCGGATCCGAGCGCCAGGCAGCGAACAACCCGTCCTCGAATCCGGTGCGCGTCACGCGCTTGAGATAGACCGCGGGGATTATCTGATCGGTGTCGACGTTGGATCGCCGAAGCGGAACTCCGATGCCGGTGTGCCGAGTGAAAGCTTCCATCGAATTTTCTCCTGTGCGTTCGTTCGATCCGGGCGAGGACGCGTTCTACGCGAGATCCGCCGGAGAGGACAAGGTTCCGCGGATTGCGGTGGCGGCTGCGACCAGAGGCGAGACGAGGTGGGTACGACCGCCTTTCCCTTGCCTGCCTTCGAAGTTGCGATTCGAGGTCGATGCCGATCGCTCCCCCGCCACCAGTTGGTCCGGATTCATCCCGAGACACATCGAGCAGCCGGCCTGGCGCCATTCGGCCCCTGCGGCAGTGAAGATGTCGCCCAGGCCTTCCTCTTCCGCCTGCGCTCGTACCCGCATGGAGCCGGGCACCACCAGCATTCGCACTCCCTCGGCAACCCGATGTCCCTCCAGAACCGACGCCACGGCCCGCAGATCCTCGATTCGGCCGTTGGTGCAGGAACCGACGAACACGGTGTCGACCGCGATCTCACGAATCGGCGTGCCGGCTTCGAGACCCATGTACTGCAACGCCTTCTGGGCCGAGACACGCTCGCCCTCATCGGTCATGGCGTCCGGATCGGGCACGGTAGCGCCCAGCGGCGCACCCTGACCGGGATTGGTGCCCCACGTGACGAACGGCGTCAACGCGTCGGCATCGATGTGGACCTCGTTGTCGAACACGGCATCCGGATCGGTCGCCAGCTCGTTCCACGAGGCCACCGCTGCATCCCAGTCGGCTCCCTCCGGAGCGTGCGGGCGGCCCTTCAGGTATTCGTAGGTGATCTCGTCGGGTGCAATCATGCCTGCTCTCGCACCCGCTTCGATGGACATGTTGCAGATGGTCATTCGCGCTTCCATCGACAGCTTTCGGATGGCCTCACCGCGATACTCGAGTACGTAACCCTGCCCGCCACCGGTGCCGATCTGAGCTATGACGGCAAGAATCAGGTCCTTGCTCGTCACACCGGGTGCGAGTTCTCCGTCGACGGTGATCGCCATCGTCTTGAACGGACGCAGAGACAGAGTCTGGGTCGCCATCACGTGCTCGACCTCGCTGGTACCGATGCCCATCGCGATCGAGCCGAACGCACCGTGTGTCGAGGTGTGGCTGTCTCCGCAGACGACGGTCATACCAGGCTGAGTCAGGCCCAGCTGGGGGCCGATGATGTGCACGATGCCTTGATCGAGATCGCCCATCGGGTACAACCGGACTCCGAACTCCTCGCAGTTACGGCGAAGGGTGTCCACCTGGGTGCGCGACACGAGATCTGCGATAGGGGCGAAAATATCGGCCGTGGGGACGTTGTGGTCCTCGGTCGCGATCGTCAGATCGGGGCGTCGGAGCCCGCGTCCGGCCAGTCGCAAACCGTCGAACGCCTGCGGGCTCGTCACCTCGTGCACGAGGTGAAGATCGATGTAGATCAGATCCGGCTCGCGCGCACCGCCTTCGCCTCCGCCTCGGACCACCACGTGCTGGTCCCATACCTTCTCCGCCAGAGTCTTCGGTGTTTCGGACATCGGTGTTTCGGACATCGGTGTGTCGACCTCGTCTTCCTGTCGTCCCGCCGGCGAACTTCGTCGGTCCACCACGCGTCGTCGTCTCGACATCATGCCTCTCGGCACGCACTAGATCTCACAATTGTGCAATCTCAACATGCGGGAGGCTAATATCGTTCTATGAGACAGCATAGCCTGGGCGGCCTCGTCGACAAATCGAGTGGCATCGGTGTACTCGACAAGGCGATGGCGGTGCTGCATGCGGTGGCCGAGAAGCCCTGCAATCTGGGTGATCTGTGCTCCCGCACCGGCCTGCCCCGCGCCACCGCCCACCGACTCGCGGTCGGCCTCGAGACCCACCGACTACTCGTGCGAGATGCCGACGGCCTGTGGCACACCGGACCGGGCCTCGGCGAACTCGCAGCGAGCGCGTCCGACACTTTGCTCGAGGCAGCAGCCTCCGTGCTCCCACGTCTGCGCGAGATCACCGGTGAGAGTGTGCAGATCTATCGACGGGAAGGAACGGTACGTGTCTGCGTAGCATCCGTGGAGCCCCCGACAGGGCTTCGAGACACAGTCCTCGTCGGCGCACGCCTGCCGATGACGGCTGGTTCCGGTGCCAAAGTTCTTCTGGCATGGGCAGACTCGCATACTCAGAGAACAGTTCTGCCCGATGCAGAATTCGGCGAGCGCGTCCTCGTCGAAGTACGACGTCGCGGCTGGGCGCAGAGTGCAGGCGAGCGTGAACCAGGAGTTGCCAGCGTGGCGGCACCGGTTCGTGACGGCAACGACATTGTGGTGGCGGCGATTTCGGTATCCGGCCCCATCGATCGCATCGGACGCAAGCCCGGTGCGCGCTGGGCCGCGGATCTTCTCAGGGCAGCCGACGCGCTCCACAAGCGTCTGTGACCGATGCTCTCGAACCGCGGCCGGACACCCTGAAAATAAGCTGAACGCGCGGGGAGAAGCGGGTACCTTCATCTCGAGCGGCCCAACCGGCTGTCGACGGTCTCGTAATTCCCCAGGGGTAGTTGTCACGTAATTCCCCAGGTCCGGAGCTGCTGTGGTGAGGATATCGGTGACGGGCTCGGTTGTCAGGTGGTCTTGGTTCCGGGTCGTTTTCGGGGTCGGTAGCTCGGTCCGTCCATGAGGACTTGGTGGCTGGTGTTGATCAGTCGATCGAGGAGGGATTCGGCGACGACGGGGTTCGGGATCAGCGGGTACCAATCTTTCGGGGCTCTGTTGCTCGTCAGAATCAGGGGTTTGCCGGCGATCGCTCGATCGGAGACGAGGTCGTAGAGATCATCGG